>JANNYV010000627.1:0-3196 GCA_031410275.1 Bacteroidota bacterium | reverse complement strand
GATTGGCCGCTAATAATGTTCCGGATGATTTTAAATACCTATGTGTAGCCGAAAGTGCGTTGCAAAATCAGACCTCCAAAGCAGGTGCTGTAGGCTTTTGGCAATTTATGGGCGGCACTGCACCAACCTATGGCTTGTATATAGATGGCGAAGTAGATGAGCGCTACAATGCAGAACGGGCAACCGATGCAGCCTGTAAATATTTGAAAGATGCCTATGCAAAATTCGGTAACTGGACCGCCGCCGCGGCCTCATATAATTGTGGTATGGGTGGTATGAATAGCGCCTTAGCCACACAAGGTGAAACAAGTTTTTATAACGTATTATTACCTGAAGAAACCATGCGCTATATTTTCAGAATTGCCGCGTTGAAATACATTCTAACCAATCAAAAACAACTCGGATTTAATCTGCAGGATGATGATGTATACAAACCACTGAAGCTTCGTCAGGAAACAATTAGCGGTGGAATCGGAAGTTTGGTTACGTATGCAAAAAGCAAAGGCACCAATTATAAAACATTAAAAATGCTCAATCCCTGGATGCGCGATAAATCATTGAATAATGCCAAAGGGAGAATGTATACTGTGTTGCTTCCGATGTAATACAAATCTTACGTTAAAATTAGTCGTCACAGGATTCGAAAATTTTATTCAATGTGCATTGCAAAAATAGTGGGCGGCACACACGCTTTTCGCTGCAAGTCCTCACTCCTCCTTCGTCGTCGCTGTGGGCTTTCCGCTACAATCGTTGCCGCAATACAAACAACCCATGAATGATAATGAGCTCAGAAAAATGACGATTAGAAAATGTTTCTGCAAATTTATCGACCCAAGTAAACCATCTCATTCATTTGAAAACCTTTTCAAAACATACCATCAAAAAACATTGCAATGCATTACAAAACAATCATACACATATTGCAACCTTGCACGAACAATATGGATACCCGCCTTATTGGAAACGTGAAAATAATTTTGAATCGCTTTGCAAAACTATCATCGAACAACAAGTCTCACTCGCATCAGCGAAGTCGAGTTATGAGCGACTAAAAAAATATTGCGGTGCTGTTGAAGCCAAAAAATTAACGTCATTACATGAAGATGAATTCAGGGCAAATGGTATTACAAAACAAAAAGGAAGATATCTTAAGTTACTTGCCGAAACACTAATTCAAGAGCCCGATTTTTTTCTCTTGTTAGAAACCTTAGACAATCAATTGGCAAAAGAAAAATTGATGTCACTCAAAGGGATTGGCCATTGGACCGCCAATGTGTATATGCTGGTGGCATTGAACCGTATTGATATTTATCCCGACTTCGATGTTGCACTCATCAATAGTATTGCGTACGAAATATTTGAAGGCGAAAAAATTGATAATGAAAAAGCAAAGAAATTTATAGCAAGGTTTACACCGTTGCAAAGTATCGCTTGCTGTTATTTTTATCATGCATATATTCAACGAAAGAAAATAGTATTTATCCCTTAGGTGTATTGAATTCCGTAGTGATTACGATAAAGAATGGAACTCATGATAAATGATTTTTTGAACCACGGATTGAGCGGAATAAATAGATAAGAAGATTTACGCGAACTTACTTTAAGATGAACAGATTTATCCTCTTCAACTTCTCATCCATAAAAATAAAAAAAAACATTGAAAATCTATCCATCTATTCAATCAGTGTCCTACTGCATTCCCCTATTTCTTCCAGTTCTTATCAACAAAAAAAACATATACTTCCTTCGGGCCATGTACACCAACCACTAATGTTTTTTCGATATCCGCAGTACGACTGGGACCTGTGGTAAGACTAATCATAGACGGCAATCCGTTCGGGTATTTTTCTTTCAGTGAAATAAATGCATTTGAAATATCCCATACCAATTGATTGGCAAATGCAATAGTAATATGTATTGGCGCATACACGGGCAAGGCTCTTCCATATTCCTGTGCGGAACTGAGTATCACACTTCCTGTTCGGGCCACCAACGATTCGCAAAGTGAAAGCCCTACCATAATATCACTCATGTCATTGCCTTGTTGCACCAACTCAATTTCATTTTCATTGAAGAGATGTAAGAGAAACGAATCCTTGGTATGAATCTTCGTCCACTTCATAGTATCGGCTAAGGTTTCTAGTTGTTGAAATAGTTCCTGTTCATCTTCACAGTAGACAAACTTTCCACCCAATGCTGCAAACTCCTGTGCAAATTTCTCTTCGAGACTTACATGTTCATTCACAAAAAAATCGTTGCTTTTATCTGCTTCCGGAAAGGGCATTTCCACCTTATGTTCATCTAAGGATTTCCGGATAATGCCCATTATTTTTTCGCGTGAGTTACCTCCCATACTGCTTATTTACATGGTTAGTTAAGAAGCATTTGATTCTTGTGCTACAATGGCAGAACCTTCTCCATCTTTTACACTACCGTTTGTAATAGTTTCTTCAAAAACAACCGGTTCTTCGAATGGTCTTTTACCAATCAATTTTTCCAAATCATCTTTATATAAAACCTCTTTTTCTAATAATGCCTCAGCAATAATTTTCACTTCATTCATACGTAAAGTAAGCAATGCTTTTACTCTGTTATAAGCCGTTTCAGAAAGAATACGCACTTCAGAATCAATAATTTTTCCCGTTTCTTCTGAATAAGGTTTTTGAAATGAGCCTTCGCTTTGAGGATCATAAAAAGAAACATTTCCTATCTTAGGATTCATACCATACACACTCACCATGGCATAAGCCATTTTGGTTACTTGTTGCAAATCGCTCAAGGCACCGGTCGATACTTTACCAAAGACAAGTTCTTCAACGGCACGTCCGCCTAAGGCCATTGCCATTCTATCTTCTAATTCTTCTTTCAGTGTCAAATATTTTTCCTTCGGTAAATATTGTGCATAGCCTAAGGCTGCATCGCCACGCGGTACTATGGTAACTTTTACCAATGGATAGGCATGTTCTAAAAACCAACCCGATACCGCATGACCGGCTTCATGATACGCGATCACCTTCTTCTCATCCGGTAAAATTATTTTATTTCGTTTTTCCAGTCCACCGATAATTCTATCAACGGCATCATTAAAATCATCGATATCTAAGAGTAATAAGTCTAATTTCTGGTTATTAAATTGTCTTGTTGGAGAGAAAGCATCCATTTATATATCAATTGCTTTTAATAATTTTTATCAATT
>JANNYV010000626.1:0-12465 GCA_031410275.1 Bacteroidota bacterium | reverse complement strand
GTTGAACCATTCCATGTATAAGAGTCGCATGATGTTATTTTAACCAACCCCTGATTAATCACAAAATCACCGAAGGTATAAGGTGAGCTACCTACTGAAATTGTTGATATGACAGTGTTAGATGCTGTGCTTATTTTGCTGATAGTACCGGAACCATAATTCGTAACATAGACTTCGGTTCCGTCTCCGCTTAGAGACATTCCAATAGGATTGGTACCAACATTTATAGTCGCTGAAACAGCGTTAGATACTGTATTTATAACACTGACAGTATTTGAACCGGAATTTACAACATATGCTTTGCTGCCGTCAGCATTTAATGATATTCTTCCAGGAGCCGTGCCAACTGTGATTGTTGCAATGATAGTATTGGCAACAATATCAAGAACCTTTACAACATTTGAATTGCCATCCGAAATATAGAGTTTATTTCCATTAGGGGCTAAAGCGATAGAGCCGGGTAAATAGCCGGTTGCCAAATAACCAAAAAAACTATTGGTAATTGCATTGATTATAGTTAATGAGCTTCCACTGTTTGTTGTTACATATAATTTGCTGCCATCAGCACTTACAACAGCATCATAAGGCGTAGCAGTTGCATTGATAGTAGCAATGACAGAATTAGAAAGAGTATTAATAACACTCACCATTGTCGAACCGGAGTTTAAGACATAAAGTTTATTTCCATCAGGGCTAATGACAAGATGATTAGGATTTGTCCCAACTGCTATTGTGTTCACAACAATATTTGTTAAGGTACTAATGACGCTCACTGTATTTGAATAATAATTAGAAACATAAACCTTATTCCCGTCAGGACTAACTGCAACTCCATAAGGCGTATTGCCGACGGGAATATTCGTTATCACTGAGTTGTTATTCAAATCAACAACTGTAACATTATTCCCGCTTGATTTCGTTATATAAGCTTTGTGACCATAAGCAATATTATTCCCGATCGTCAAATTTAATGTGACTACTGAATCACATCCTGCAACATTAGTAAAAGTGGCCACATAAGCTCCGCTTGTCGTATAAGTATTTCCATTCCATATATAAGAATTACATGCTGAGACCGGAAGAGTAACAAAATTTCTGTTGATTGTAAGATTTAATGTATGCATAGAATCACAACCAACAGCATTTGTAAATGTCTTTGTATACACACCACTCAATGTATATGTAGTGCCCGTCCATACATAGGAATTACAAGTTGTAAAATTCGAAGAGCCGGAATTGCTGTGTTTGATTGTCAGATTCAATGTATGAATAGAATCACAAGAACCAGCATTTGTAAAAGTTGCTGTATAAATTCCGTTATTGGTGTAGCTGATCCCATTAAACAAATAACTATTGCATGCTGAAACAGAAGATGAACCTGTATTTGATAAATTAATTTTGAGGTTAAGTGTTTGAACAGAATCGCATCCTGCAATATTTGTATATGAAGTACTATAAGTTCCAGATGAAGTGTAAGTAACACCATTCCATAGATAAGAATTACAGGCAACAGCGGGCAAGCCTATATTGCCGACAAAATTTCCAATGCAATAAGGATTCGTTCCAACTGTAAATGTCAATGATACAGTATTTGATGTGGTGTTAATGGCACTGATTACATTTGATCCTGCATTTGCTACAAAAAGTAAACTTCCCGATTGATTAAATGACAATCCCTTTGGTGATGAGGTCACGGCAATTGTAGTAATTAAACTATTTGTTGCGGTATTGATAACACTTACATTAGTTGAACTTTGATTGCTCACATAAAGCGTATTACCACTTGGGCTTACTGTGCACACAATCGGATTCGTGCCCGAGGCAATAGTAGTACTGATAATATTTGTAGCAGTGTTAATTACGGAAATATTATTTGAACTGTAATTTGTGACATAGACCTTTGAACCATCTGGGCTTGATGCTACACTTGATGGATTGGTTGAGGATGCGATTGTAGTGATAACAGCATTTGTAACTGTATTGATTACAGTCACAGAGTTTGAACTGTAGTTCGCAACATACAACTTACTGCCATCAGGGCTAATGCAAATTCCTTTTGGCGAAGAGCCGACACTTATTGTCGCTTGTACAAGATAGGTAGATGTATTGATAACACTCACATTATTTGAGTTAATATTCGATACATAAATTTTGCTTCCGTTCGGATGAACTGCAATTGCGGATGGTCCGGAATTAACAGTTATTGTTCCGGCAATTGTATTCGTTGCCGTTTGAATGACCGATATATTATTTGATAAATAATTTGCAATGTAAACCAATGTCCCGGTCGGGTTTACAGCCACAGCTATCGGATTGGTTCCAACAGGAATGGAAGTGATAATAGAATTAGTGATGAGATTGATCACCGTAACAGTATTCGAATTATAATTCGCAACATAGGCTCTTTGATTCAGATATGAATTGCTATAGTTTATAGTCAGGTTCAAAGTTCTCAATGAATCACATCCGATCGCATTTGTAAATGTTCTTGTGTACACACCACTCAATGTATAGGTTATTCCATTCCATGTATATGTATTGCATGCTGACGCGGTAAAAGAACCACCATTATTACTGTAATTAATTGTCAGGTTCAATGTATGTATTGAATCGCAACCATTTGCAGCGGTAAATGTTTTTGTATAAATGCCACTTGTAGTGTAGGTTGATCCTCCAAACAAATAACTATTACATACAACCGTGCTTGAAGAATTTGTAATGGCAGCTACTTGCCCAACAACAATAGTTGTTGAATTAGAGCTTTGCGATGAATTCGTACAATTTACTATACACCTGTAATCTTTTGCAACAGTTTGCGTCAGGGTCAACAGTGGTATTGTAATGGCAGTTCCTATATTTGTCCAAGTATTTGCACCGGGTGCTGAAGATTGCCATTGATAAGTATAGCCACTCTCAGTGCCTATTCCGGAGAGATTCAACGTAAATGGTAATCCGCATGTGGAAGTTACTGTTGAAGTTGCAGAGCCTATGTTTGGCATACCGGTACAAAGGGTTGTTGTATAAGTCAATTCTAAATAAGGTCTATTGCTTGCCGGTGTAGCATCATATCCGTTTTGCAACATAGTGCCTGTATTTCCTGAAGTAAATCGAAAGCCTAACGCTGTCCAACCCTGAGGTATTTGCCCATTCAAATCAGTAATCCCATTTGCTCCAATGGCTCCACTCTGCCATTGAAACGCTGCGCCTCCAAAAATATAATTATTATTATACACCGGACCCGTTGTCGTTATTTGTGTGTTGATATTTGTGTTTGTTGCGTTGATAGGATTGACGGCTTGCATTCCTATAATGGAACTAATTTTATTTGTACCACTCCCATTATAAAAATTGCCCCAATAATTTGCTGAAGAAATAACTGCAACAGCAGGAATACTACTCAAATCAAATTGAGCCCAAGCGAGTGAACCGGCAGAAGCCAAACGTAAAAACCCACTGGCTTTTGAGCCGGTAGCGGTTGTCATTCTGCCTGTCGACATGCTCACATTTGAAGGATAATAATTGGTGACCGGATCAAGATAAAGAGGAAAATTTCGTTCAGGGTTTTTAAGCCATGCAACAGAAAATTTTGTCAATAAAATAATCTCATTACCGCTTTTTATAAATTTCATACTTCCTTCCTGCATAAAATCATCATCTGTTTTATACTCTTTGTTTTGCGAAGCAGTTTCATAAACAAGCGGAACAGGAATATTTGCTATCCATATTTTGCCATCGTAGATGTCAATGCCATTGCCGGTTTCAGAGATAGTCCAGTTGGAAGGAAGTATATTTAGTTTTTCTTTAATGATTATATATTTTGCAGCAGCAGGTAATACATCCAGGCATTGTTTATTTTTTAAAATCACATCAAATTTTCTTCCGTCGCTTTGTTGTGAATATCGAATATCAACAGAAGGAAATGCATCCTTATAAATCAATTGACAATTATTTACCTCGTGTTTTAATTTTATTGACGAAGGAAACGAATAAATGGTTGCTCCGCTTTCGTTGACGGCATACAAAGCATCTACCTTTTCTGTTATCACATTATTCTCTTTGAGTCTTGTCATCACTTCCGAAACTAAAGGGTTTTGCGGGTAGTAGGTTTTAAAACTATTGCCTTCGTTCCAAAACGAATAATTTGAATTCGGATACTTTTTTATACTTAGATCAATATCTTCCCACTTACCTTTTTCTTTATAATGCAAAGAGCCTGGAGAAGTGTACATCGTATACGTTCCATCTGCATTGTCAAAATGTTTTGAGAATTGATTTCGTAAACGTACAATTTCTGTTTTTTGTTCATTGCCGTGATGAATATCCCAAGGGAGGGTTGTTGAAATAGTATTGCTTGATTGTGCATGTAGCAAGCCTGCAAGAAAAAGGAAGAAGGATAAAAGAAGAGAAGTTTTTAAACATAAGGATAAATTTTTTTTCATAGATTAATTATTCAGGTTTTACAATTTGGTAAATGGTAGTACTCAAATGTAATAAACTTTCCCAACGATGGAAAAGTTTCAATGATGAATATTGTTACGCCTGCTGAAAGTCTAGCCCCGATAGTAGCGGAAATCCTCACGCCGCTTTGGGCGGGAGATTGCAGCGAATAGCGGGACAAATGCTGAATGATGATTGAATGCTTGGCTACAAAAAGAAAATAATAGATGTGATAAATTAGGGATGATGAATTAAGAATGATGAACTTAATAATTAATAACCTAATGACTTATTAACCCAATAACCCAATCAATTTGAAAATTTGATAATTCGCAAATTTGAAAATGAATACCGGATTGTACTCTAATTCTTGAGAACTGCATTCACTTGGAATAAGTCGTTGAAATATTCAATTAAGATAAATCTCCGAACATCTGACATCGAACCACGGATATCGAAGCTCATCTCACCCCCATATACTTATGTATCTGTAATGATAATTTCCAACTCGGATGTTCTTGTATAAAGTTTGTCATCAATGGCAACATTTCTTTTTCCTTACTCCATTCCGGTTGAAGAAAGAGCAAACATTCTTTCGAAATTTTTTCGGCATGAAGTGTTGCCCAAGCCAAATCACTTTTATTAAAGACAACTACTTTTAATTCGCTTGCATGTTGCAATACATCATCTAAAGGAGCTTTAAATTTTTTTGGTGAAACGCATATCCAATCCCATTCCCCACTTAATGGATAGGCTGCACTTGTTTCGAGATGAGTTTTATAACCTTCGGCCTTTAATGCTGTTGTCAATGCGGTGCAATCATACATCAATGGTTCGCCACCGGTAATAATCACAAGTTCTGTTGTTGTTTTTTTAACTTCATCTACCAATTCTTCAATTGACCTCAAGCTATGTTTATTGGCATCCCAACTCTCCTTCACATCACACCATACACAGCCTACATCGCAACCTGCAAGCCTGATGAAGAAGGCCGCATGTCCCTGATAAAACCCTTCGCCCTGAATAGAGTAAAAGGTTTCCATGATGGGTAATCGATGTTCGATGTCCGATGTTCCGGAGCGATGTCCGATGTTCGATGTCAGATTTTCGGAGTATTGTCTCACTTATTTAATTTGTCTTTTTATTAAGCTAATTGCTATTGGCTGTTAGCTCTGGGATTTGTCTTTTACCTTTAACTTATTCCTCATTTCTTATTCATCATTTCTCATTTCCTATTCCTTATTCCTTATTCCTTATTCCTTGCCTTCAATGTATTCTTCATCAAGGCGCAAATCGTCATTAGTCCAACGCCACCCGGAACCGGAGTGATATAACTTGCTTTGGTTGATACTTGTTCAAAATCTACATCGCCCACTAATCTGTATCCGCTTTTTTTTTCCGTACTTTCTATTCGATTAATACCGACATCAATAATAACAGCACCTTCTTTCACCATATCGGCTGTTACAAATTTTGGCTTGCCGATAGCTGCAATAATTAAATCGGCTTGCAGACAAAGTTCGTTGATATTTTTTGTTTTTGAATGACATAGAGTAACCGTGCAATTACCGGGTTCGGTATTTCTGCTCATCAATAAACTCATAGGTGTTCCTACTATATTACTTCGACCTATCACCACACAATTCATCCCGGAAGTTTTGATGCCATAATATTCGAGCATCAATAAAATACCATAAGGAGTCGCCGGTAAAAATGTTGGAAGCCCTAACATCATTTTGCCCTGATTAATCGGATGAAACCCATCAACATCTTTTTGCGGAGCAATTGTTTCAATCACTTTGTTTTCAGAAATATGTTTCGGCAAAGGCAATTGCACCAAAATGCCATCAATATTTTCATCTGCATTACATTCATTTATCTTGTTTAAAAGTTCTTCCTCTGATACAGTGGTTTCGTATGTAACTAAGGTTGATTCAAACCCTAACTCGGCACATGTCTTTACCTTGGAGCTAACATAAGCCTGACTTGCCGGATTTTCGCCAACGAGAATTGCCACCAAGTGCGGCGCTCTTTTTCCGTTGGCAACAAGCGCTTCAACTTCCTTTTTTATTTCTTCTTTGATATGTTGCGAAACAACTTTCCCGTCTAATAATTTCATGGGCGCAAATATACTGAATCACTCATTGAATTTATCAGAATTGAATTTCGCTTCTGAAATGTAGCAGCGCACCCCGTGAGAGGATGTGAACAACCTAACTTTAATTGGTAAAAATTTAAATAGTACGTGGGTAAGAATTATATTTGTTAGAGATTAAGATGAGTTCAATTGACATGCCTCCTCAATACTTCAACATAATTAACTGTAAAAATTCTCCGCAAACTTCATGTAAAATAATCCCGTCTTCCTTTTTTTAACCAACACGCCAACGTATGAAATCATTTCAACTTCTAATCATCATTTTATTTTGTTTCTTTTTTCACGCTAAAGCAGATCGTATTTTTTTGATGAACAGTACAGGGTTTCAAATGGCTACTCCTGCTATCATTACAGCAATTACAAGTAACGGTCATACAGTGGTTCAAAATGCGACTGGTGTGTATACCTTGCCGGCAGGTTTTGTTTCGACCTGTGTTGATTCTGTCAATGGCTATGATTGGCTATGTTTTTTTGGCAATAATGTATACTCCGGTTTGCTTCCACAAATACAAGCATTTATTGATGATGGAGGTAAAGTATTTTATCAGTACGAAGTTGGCTGTTGCACCAATGCATCATCCTCTGCTGCCGCCATTGCCAGCGGTCTTACAGGTTTGACAATTACACCGAATGCAAATTCAGCTATGGCAACGGGCACACCACCGGGATGGATAGCGAGTAATGTAAGTTGTTGCGGTACGTTTCAAGGAACAGCTTACAAAGGCCTCGACGGATTGCCATTGGCAAATCAATTATTGGCAACGGCGAATCTCAACAGTTCTGCTCCTTCAATTGCCCTCTGCCCAAATTTTGGTTTTGTATTTGCAACCAATGATTTTATCGGCACTGCCCATAAAGGTGGTATCATTGGTTTGGGCGATTATAATTGTTGGTTCAATGGTGGCCCGGCAAACATTGGTCCAATTTATATGCCCTTAGTTAATTTTATTTTTCCGAATGATACTTCCACTTGTTTCATATTTCCGCCTGGTTGTTTACAAACTTATTTTGGTCAGGGTTCATCCACAATAGCACTCAATTTAGGAAATGATACCACACTTTGCCCGGGACAAACATTATTATTAAATGCAACAAATGGCGCTGCCACCTATGTATGGCAAGACGGCTCTACAAATGCAACATTCAATGTAACAACAAGCGGAACCTATTGGGTGAAAGTAACCACCAATTGTAGTTTTGCAATAGATACGATTCAAATAAATTATATAACGGCACAAGGTATTAACCTTGGTAATGACACAACAATTTGCCAAGGCCAATCTGTCAACTTAAATGTGACCACCCCGGGCGCAACTTATCTATGGCAAAATGGTTCAACAAATGCGACTTTCAATGCCGCACAAACCGGCACGTATTGGGTACAAATAACTACAAATTGTGGTGTTGTTTCAGATACTATGAATATGAATGTTGCGCCTTCTCCTGTTGTGAATATCGGTAATGATACCACACTCTGTCAAGGTCAAACATTGACATTGAATGCAGGGAATACAGGGGCTACTTTTTTATGGCAGAATGGATCAGTAAATGCAACCTTCAATGCCACACAAACCGGTACGTATTGGGTCATAGTAAATAATGGTTGCAGTGTGACAGATAGCATACACATTGCATTTTCACCATTGCCTGTGGTTGATTTTGGTCAGGATAAATTTCTTTGTTTCGGCGAAACGCTTACACTCGATGCCACCACAACAGGTGCTTTGTATCTATGGCAAAATGGTTCAACGAATCCTACTTTTTTTGTCACCGTCTCAGGCAACTATTGGGTCGAATTGACGCTCAATAATTGCAAAGCGAGAGATACTGTATTGGTTACTATTGCACCACCTATTTTTGTTGATTTGGGCTCGCCTCTTACACGTTGCAAAGGTGATACGGTGATGCTAAATGCAGGGAATGCCGGAGCAAATTATGCATGGCAAGATAATTCGAGCAACCAAACATTTATTGCCATGCAAAGTGGCTTGTATTGGGTACAGGTTTCTGTCAATAATTGCGTTGCATCTGATTCGGTTTTTCTTACATTCAACGACAATCCAATTGTGAATTTAGGGCCGGATATAAGTTTATGTCCGGGTGAAACATTGTTGTTAAACGCGACCACGCCGAATGCGACCTATCTATGGCAAGATAATTCTGTTAATGCAACTTATTTAGTTACGCAAGCTGGCTCGTATCAAGCTCAGGTTACTGTTAATAATTGTATCGGAAGCGATGAAATTAATATAGATTATCTCAAACCCAACTGTGTTTGTACGGTATTTCTCCCAAATGCATTTTCGCCAAACAATGATTTAAAAAATGATGTATTCAATTTAATTAATACCAACGATATCACACTAAAAGAATTTAGAATATTTAATCGATGGGGCAATGAAGTATTCAGAACCCAAAATCTGCACGATAGTTGGAATGGTAATTATAAAGGCGAGCCTGCAGAAATAGGCACCTACTTTTATTATGTAACGTATACCTGTGGATACAGCGGCAAAGAAATGTTGCTTAAAGGTGATATTACATTAGTGAGATAAAATTTAGAAGACATCATTGTATCTCTTCAATCAATTGTCTTTTTTTTGGGTGTGTCCCTGAAGCAGAAAAGCACAAAGGTTCAATCTAATTGAAAAGTTAGCCAGCTTTTCGCTTCAGGGTCGGGCTATCCGTTCCAATCTTTTTTGCTTAACGCTGGCAGGGTTAAATGTGCTAGTGGTTATAACCCTGCCAGCGTCGCAAAAAAGGATTTCCACTATTATCCCTCACACATTGAAAATTTCACCATTGATAGAATTTTCTGCAATAAAAATTAATCATATTCTATTTTTAAATAACTTATTTTGCGATCCTTTTTTATGTCAACATTCAAACGATTTGTATCCTTAATTGCTGATTCCTTAAAAGGGAAAGAACACGATTATACTCAAGGTAGTATTAAAGTTTCTATTTTATTGCTAGCGGTGCCTATGGTATTAGAGCTTAGCTTAGAAAGTGTATTCGCATTGGTCGATATGTTTTTTGTTGGCAAATTAGGAAAGAATGCAATCACCACGGTTGGCTTAACAGAAAGCGTCATCACGCTTGTGTATTCGGTTGCTATAGGATTAAGTACAGCAGCCACGGCCATGGTCGCAAGACGTATCGGCGAAAAAAATTATGAGGAAGCTTCACGCTCCGGTATGCAAACTATTTTAGTGTCTTTGTTATGCGTTGCCATCATTAGTATAGTTGGAGTCTTCTTTGCTCCTGATATTTTAAGACTCATGGGAGCGAATGATGATGTGGTAAGAGACGGAAGTATTTTTACCCGCATCATGTTGGGAGGAAGTGTGGTCATCGTTCTCTTGTTTATGATTAATGGCGTGTTCAGAGGAGCAGGTAATGCAGCTATCGCAATGAAAAGTCTCTGGATATCAAGTGCGATGAATATTATTTTATGTCCTTTGTTGATTTATACATTCGGCTTGGGGTTAAAAGGTGCAGCTATTGCTACGACCATCGGACGAGGCACCGGTGTATTGTATCAGTGTTATTATTTATGGAAAGGCAGTGGACAATTGCAAATGAAACGATCGTATTTTAAACCGCATTGGGAAACGATACAATCGATTATTAAAATTGCATGGCCTGCAACACTTCAATTTATTATTGCCTCTGCCAGTTGGATAGTGCTCGCAAAACTCGTCGCAGAAACAGGTGGCACGGCAGCTTCAGCCGGTTATCAAATTGCTATTCGAAATGTCGTATTCTTTATACTTCCTGCCTGGGGATTGAGTAATGCAGCGGCTACATTAGTCGGACAAAACCTTGGTGCAAAATTACCGGATAGGGCAACTACAAGTGTCATGCTGACCACCCTATACAATGTTATCTTCATGACCTTCGTCACACTTATTTTTGTGTTTCTTCCTCATCCTATCATTCGCTTTTTTAGTCATGATGAAGAGGTCATACAATATGGTGTAAAAGCATTACGGATTATTGGCTATGGCTATATTTTTTACGGAATAGCCATGGTCATGATGCAATCATTAAACGGTGCCGGCGATACGCGAACACCAACGATTATCAATTTTATTTGTTTTTGGTTGTTTCAAATTCCACTAGCCTATTTATTAGCCGTGCATTTTAAACAAGGACCTACCGGTGCATTTATTGCAGTCCCTGCAGCCGAAATGTTGATAGCCGTAGTGGCATTTTTAGTATTTAAAAGAGGCAAATGGAAACAAGTAAAAGTGTGAAGGAATACGGAATAAAGAATTATTATTGTCTGGGATAAAATTTAAATAAAGGATGGCTCAAACCATCCTTTATGTTATACTTATTTGCAAACAAAATATACGGGCAGTATAAAGAAGATTTTGGCATTCTATACTTTCTTATTCTTCATTTTATATTCCCTATTCCTTATTTATATAAGAGACATTCCTTATTCCTCATTTTAAATTCCTTATTTTCATTCCCTACCATCTATTTCAATAAACACCTTTTATACATCCGCACAGTATTTTCAAGTCCTAGATATAAGGCATCACAAACTAGTGCATGACCAATAGAGACTTCATTTAAATGTGGAATATGTTTTGCAAAATAGGCAAGGTTCTGTAAATCTAAATCGTGCCCGGCATTTAGTTCTAACCCAATTCGGTTGGCTGTTTGAGCTGCCTTGAGGTACGGCTTAATTGCATCTTCTTTGTTTTTCTGAAATTGCGTTGCATACGCTTCAGTGTAAAGTTCAATTCTATCTGTACCGGTTTCTTTCGCATGCAAAATAATATCGTCAATAGGGTCAACAAAAATGGACACGCGAATATTTTCCTTTTGAAAGACGGCTATTATTTCTTTTAAAAAATCTTTCTGCTTTATCGTATCCCAACCATGATTAGAAGTGAGTTGATCTGTTGCATCAGGCACTAGAGTTACCTGTGCTGGTTTTACATCCAGTACTAAATCTACGAATTTTTTTTCAAAAGGGTTCCCTTCAATATTAAATTCGGTATTTATAATTTTGTTCACTTCATACACATCACTATAACGGATATGTCGTTCATCCGGCCTAGGGTGAACCGTAATTCCATCCGCTCCGAAACGTTGACAATCGATTGCCACTTGAATAAGATTGGGATTATTGCCTCCGCGCGCATTTCTGAGCGTTGCAAATTTATTGATATTGACTGATAGTTTGGTCATGGGTAAGAGTTAGTAAAAATTCTTGGATAGTATACTGAAACAATGTAGGATAGATTTAATTTTGATGAACCCTTCTTTTATCTAAATGTGCAATACCAAATTGCATTGTAATTTGAAAGTAGTGTTATATGCCGTAAAAGTAAAATAAATAGGACACAAAAAAATGCAAAAAAAATCCCGCTCGAATGGAGCAGGACTTTTAAATATAATTTGAATCAATTATTTTTTCCAAAGACCACGACCGAAATACCATACAAAAGCTAAATTAGCTGATTGACGGTGAACATTAAATCCGAAGTCAGTTGTATTTGTAATATCATTTACACCATTTGGATCCCACTTAGTTGTTTGAATTCCAAGACCGGCAATATTTGCTTCTAAAGCGAATGCATTATATGGTGTGAACGATAAACCAAAATTAATAGCTCCACCAACACCACTTGTGTTACCCGTTGCATATGATATAGGATGAGAGATAGAACCATTCAAAGAATCTTGCTCAAATGTTCCTGTAGATAATCCTAAATCAGCTGATGTAGTGAAAGCGAACCAATTATTTAAAGGCATATACTTTTGAATATAAATACCGAAGTTTACATCTGTAGATTTTGTATCAATTTCAAACAATGACGGAGTCAATCTTTGAACATCTTTCATCATAG
>JANNYV010000625.1:0-3470 GCA_031410275.1 Bacteroidota bacterium | reverse complement strand
GACCCCAATTTGGCTTTCGATAAAAACGAGTGAAGGCAGTATCTAAATTTTGATTTAGTTTTATTAAATAAGCCCAACTACGATATTGGGTTCCTGTATCAACTTGTTTTACACCAACACATACATATTGACTGTCAAATGTTTTGATTAGGCTTTTTTTTCCAGGGTTACTTCCAATATTGTACCCATTTTCCTTAAATATAAATTGCTTTACATTTTTTCCAGTATCGTTAATTGCATTTACAGAAGTATAAATATGAGAATTCGAATCTTGAGCAAAATTGTTTACAATAATTTTCCCATTTAAATATAAACAATCGTTACCCCATCCACCAAATATTAGATTGCTAATACTTGTGTCAATATTATACATGACCTTGTTAAATGTATATTGTCCCTGCATATTTATAGAAATAAAAATGCATACCAGCAAAGTCTGCATTTTTATTATGTATTTATCTTTGTATCGCAATTCTTTTAGTTTGTATGGTTCCCAAATTATTTTAGGCACTTTTAAATATCCACTATCTGATAAATGAGCCAAGGAAATTTTGACAAATTTAGATTAACCTTCTAGCTACGCAGCAGTTGCTTTTGCTCAGGACATTATATATTCTTTCTCTACCTTGATATTCTCTAGATATGAAAGGTATCTATTTTTGTCCATAAATGTAATAAAGTATACACTCCTTTTTTAATGAATTGCATTAACACTTAGCTATAAGGATAAAAATATTGCTACTGACTCGGCATAACCATTTCAATTTTGATTTTGCATCAGTCGCTGAATCTGCATGGGTAATTTTCTAATCCCAAATTCTCTTTCTACCCAAATACTTTTTATACTCCCTTTAACGTTTTACGAATATGGAATGAACTATGCGACGAATCTACAGCGCTACATCAAAAAATTTAATAATTATGAAATCCAATTACATCTTGACATGCGCGTCAATTATTTTGTTTGCATACATGAGTATGCATTTTTATTCCTGCAATAGCAGCAAAGCCAACCCCCAATCCTTTACCTATTACACACTCGATGTGGACGCGGGCGACACTAGTCTCACATTCAAAAACCTTCGTATTTATCCTATCCTTGCCAAAGCAGCATTAACCGAGCAGGAGACAGGTTATGGTAATTATGTTTCACTCGACAGTGCTATTAAATCAAAAAAAATAAGTATTTCAGAAAAAAGTATTTCCGCCAATGACAACGATGATGTCAATAAATTATTTATGAAGAATGAATCTGATGATACACTTTATTTAATGGCGGGCGAAATTGTCAAAGGTGGTAATCAGGATAGAACCTTAGCCAAAGATGTTGTGCTGCCACCCGGTAAAAGGCAATATGATGTAAGTGTTTTTTGTGTCGAACATGGCCGGTGGTCTTCGAATGATGAATATGCTGCAAACCAACAAGCGCCTCAGGCAAAACAATTTATGACTTGCTCGCCTATTGTAAAAGCGTCAGTTCGCAAAGAAGCCGTAGTGACAAAGAAACAAGAAATGGTATGGAATAAAGTTGCTGACGCCAATGCAAAATCAAACAATGTGACATCGACTTCAGCGTATACATCTATCGATCATAATGTGGATTATCAAAAATCAGAAAAAGAATACAGAAGCTTCTTCGAAAGTAAATTGAGGCCATTAAAAAATGTAGTTGGCTTTGCAGCCGTCAGCGGAAATAAAATAATTGGATGTGATATATTTTGTAAATCATCCTTGTTTACTCAGTCAATATCACGCATCCTGCCTTCATATATCAATGAGGCTATACATGATGGTGCTAAGGTAAATATAAAAGAAAGTGACGTAAAAAAATATCTTGACCAACTCCTTAGAAATGATAAAACCCAAAAGGATTATCTCGCGAAAAATGGAAAGATGTATACAGTCAATGGAAAGATATTGCATTTGACAGCATATTAATGAGGGGTAGTGAGTAGCACAATCCAAATGCCGTAAACATGAACGATATCATAGCCATAGATTTTAATCTATGGAACTCTAAGAGAGAGAGAAATAAATTTCGTAAAATAGTCAAAGACTATAGGACATAAGGTTTTCGACGGCACCGACTTCAAAGAGTAGTAATGTTTGATAGTATTCATGAAACTATCAACTCACTAATGCTTCTTCTTAGTAGTCGTAGTTTTCTTCTTATGGCGGGTCTCGGTATATTTACCAAATGATATAAATACACTGCCGCCGAAATAAGTTACCTGATTTTTACCAAACGCAGGTTTTACAAAAAGTCTCAATCCCATATTGGATGAATTATCTCTATCAAATCTGTAGGGAACTGTAACACCTCCGTGAATTAACAAACCAACCGATTTGCCTGTCATAAAATCATAAACGTTTTCGCCGTTTGTTCCGTTCACTTTAATAATATTTTTTGTATTTGCAGTAACACTGGCATCGTTTGTCGATTCGTAACCAACATCGGTATTAGTAATACCAAATCCTAAACCTGCATAATATCCAATGAGCTTATCCATATTATCATCACTCTTTTTATTCAATCGACCTCCGTTGATATCAGCGGCCATATTCATATCATACAAAAATGCCGACTCACCGGTTTGAGAATTTGATGTAACACCTAAGGAAATGGGTAAGCCAACAGAAATGCTGTGTCCCATAAATTCAGATAGATGAAATTTAGGATATGAAAAAATGCCTTCACCCGCAGCTGATATTTTATACGATTGAAAACTTGTTTGTGGTATTCCTTGGTTGGTTGTTTGCACCATAAAATTGAGTTGCTTAGAATTTGAGATGGCAATCGTTGCGCCTAAATCAATTTGAAATTGTGCAATAGCCATGTTAGCCACAATCATCATAAGTGCAAGAAGGTTTATTTTTTTCATATGTAATTTTTTTATTTGGTTCAAAGATAATAGCGAAAATAAAGGAACAAACTAAATGGGTAATTATTTTGATGAAAGAAATTAGAGAAGAGCCTTCGCATCGAGCGAAAGCTTTTCAATTATATCAGCTGCATTGATAGCGTATCGTTTCCTTTATTGCCGAAGAACAAGAAGGGTAGAGTTGCTATTGCATTTGCGTTAGCGATAGGAATGGAAAGCCCGGAGAACGGCCACGTTAAAGCCTTGTCGCGTTGCCTGGCCGGGCGAGGACTTGGAATGGATAGCGCGCCCGAACGCCCAATTGATGACCCGCCATTTGACAACTTTTTGAAAGTTGTCAAATCAGTGACTATTCCTAATACCTCTTAAACATCGTGTTCAGCATATCATATAAATGTGGATGATGTTGTTTGAGCAATTGAGGTTTTTCGAAAAAATATTCTGAAATCACAGCGAAAAATTCAGACTCATTTGTAGCCGCATACGGATTAATATCGGACTCATTATTTTTTATTTCCTGAATAGCAATTCTGATGTACTTAAGCCATGGCTCAATGAGTATTTTCGGAATCAGATATTCAGGTACTC
>JANNYV010000624.1:0-1624 GCA_031410275.1 Bacteroidota bacterium | reverse complement strand
TATACCATAAATGAAATATATTGAATTTAAACTAAGGCTTCATCATCGAACTCTAATTTAATTCCTTCATATTCAAACAAAGCTTTGTATTGTTTGATCAATGCATTTTTAGGTTCGGTTAATATTCTTCGTAATGCTTCGGCGTCTAATGATTTTAAATACGTAACGATGGGTAAACGACCAATCAATTCAGGTATCAATCCATACGTTCGTAAGTCTTGTGAATTGACATATTGAATTAAATTATCCTTATCTAAATTCGCTTGATCATTATTGCTTTTAAAACCAATTGCCGATGTTTGAATTCGTCGTGCAATCATTTTGTCGATGCCTTCAAATGCGCCACCACAAATAAACAAAATATTTTGGGTATTCACCTTCACCATTTTCTGATCGGGATGCTTGCGCCCGCCCTGAGGAGGAACCAACACTTCAGCGCCTTCTAATAATTTCAGCATCGCCTGTTGCACGCCTTCACCACTCACATCACGCGTAATAGATGGGTTGTCGCTTTTACGGCCAATCTTATCTATTTCATCAATAAACACAATTCCTTTCTCGGCCAACTCTACATTGTAATCTGCAGCTTGCAGAAGACGCGATAAAATACTTTCCACATCCTCACCTACATAACCGGCTTCTGTAAATACGGTTGCATCGGCAATTGCAAAAGGTACATTCAACAGTTTCGCAATTGTTTTTGCCAACAATGTTTTTCCTGTGCCGGTTTCGCCAACCATAATAATATTCGATTTCTCAATCTCAACATCATCTTTTATTTTTTGCCCAAGCCGTTTATAGTGATTGTAAATGGCCACACTCAATACTTTCTTGGCATCGTCTTGCCCAATAACATACGTATCTAAATGCTGCTTAATATCAACCGGTTTGTAATTAAATTGAAACGAAGTAAATGGTTTTTTAGAATCAGGAATACTATGTTCTATATCGAAACCCATTTCTTGTCTAATAATATTTGCTGCACTCTCAATGCACTCATCGCAGATATTCGCTTTCGCACCGCTGACCATCATACGCACCTCATTGTTGTTCTTCAAACAAAATGAGCATTGCAAGGTTTTTTCTTTTGCCATTTGACAAAAATAATGAATTATTAAAAGATATTTGCTTTTTGAATTTAAATGATGAAGATACCTGAAAAAATAGGCCACAATTTTACCTTTCATGAAATGTTTGACCTGAGCTTATTAAGCACGCGTTTTGCAACACACAGAAGGCTGCGGGTGTTTCATGCACATGGTACTAAATGTGCTATGCCGGGTTGTAATAAAGAAGGTATTTATCTCATCAAGGCGAAAAATACGGATGGCGGTTTTCATATTGATTTATATACAATTGATTTTGAATTAATGACCATCGACCATATTATACCAAAAAGCAAGGGAGGTAAAAATACATTAGAGAACCTGCAACCGATGTGTCATACTTGTAATACTAAGAAGGCTGACAAGTAATAATGAATTGACAATAGATAGTTGCAAAATTTATTTGGGCGTGCCCCCGAAGCGTCCCGTTGACATAAAGCTTTCAGTCAATTCAATATAAAGGGTTTGTCAACGGGTCTGCTTCGGGGTCGGGCTATCCGTTCCAATCTTTTTGCTTA
>JANNYV010000623.1:0-2336 GCA_031410275.1 Bacteroidota bacterium | reverse complement strand
ATGGAACGCTTCGGGGGCACGCCCAATATTAATTTAAACTTGATGAGTGACATGAAAAAAGGGAAGAAGGTTTAGCGCTTCAGCCATTTATCGAAATGAGCCAGTAAATTATCTTTCCGGCTGGCGCTTACCGGTAAGGTGACTATATTATTTAATTTTATTTCCCCGCCTCGTCCTTTGATATATTCGTTTACATATTTCAAATTGATAATATACTTATCATGTATTCGTACAAAGTTAGCATCTGGCAATAGCTTTTCATATTCACCCAATTGTCTTGAGACCACCATCTTATTGCCTTGAGCCATATAAAAATTTGTGCAGTTTCCGTTGCTTTCACAATAAATAATATCTTCTTTATTTACAAAAATCATCCCGTTCATTGTGGTCAATGGAATTTTATTTTCTTCGGTGCGGTTGATTTTTGTTTCGAGTAATGAGAAAATAGTGGAGGTTGTATTTTTTTGTGTAATGCGTTCTTGTGCATTCTGAACAGCTAATATTAATTTTTCGGGATGTATGGGTTTGGTGATATATCCGATGGCTCTATATTCAATGGCCTCAATGGCATACTCACTAAAGGCGGTCACAAAAACAACTTCAAATGATACAGGCTCCATTTTTTTTAATAGCTCAAACCCGTTGAGGTTGGGCATATTAATATCTAAAAAAACTAATTCAGGTTTTATGGATTCAATTAATTTTAAGCCAAGTTCAGCATCTGTTTCCGTACCGGCGACTATGACCTGCGGACAATATTTCTGCAACATTCTATTGAGCAGCTTGATATTATTCAACTCGTCATCAAGAATAATTGTGTTTAGATGTTGACTCATGCCTGGTTAGTTGATAATTGAGAGATGATAATTGATAGTTGAGAGCAAGCAACAGCTTTTAAATTATTTTTTATTTCAATTCGTGCTTACATCAGTGGCACCGGAATTTGCAAATGAATATTCGTTCCGCAGCCTTGCTCATTTTCATTTTGTTTGTCTGTTATGTTCAATTTGATATGATATAATTCTAATCTCCGTTGTGTGAGTTTGGTTCCCTTGCTTTCATGAGCGCCATGTCGATGTTGTTTTATTTTATTCGCCTGCTCTCTTCCAATACCATTGTCGTCTATCAGAATATGCAAGGAACTATCTGCAAGATAAACTTTTATCATCAGTTTGCCTTGTCTTCCTTTCAAATGATTCAATCCATGCGTAATCGCATTTTCAATGAAGGGTTGCAACAACATAGCCGGAAGAAATAGTTCATCTTGCAAGAGTCCTTCCTGCACGTCGATTGAATAAGAAAACTTATTTCCGAATCTTAATTTTTCTAAAGTCAGATAAGTTTCAATATAGTCTAATTCTTCTTTTATACTAATACTCGGTTGACTTGAATAATGTAAAGTACTTCGAAGGATGTCGGAAAATTTCCGTAAATAAATATCAGCATTTTCAAAATCTTCTTCATAAATAAATCCTTGTATCGAATTCAAACAATTAAATACAAAATGCGGATTAATCTGTGATTTCAATGCTTGAATTTCTAATTCATTTAGTTCCTTTTGATGTAAGAGCGTATTTATTTTTTGTTGATGTTTTCTTCTTGTCGAACGTGTATACATATAAAATGAAGCCGCCAGCACCATAATAGAAACAAGTAACCAAAACCACCAGGCTTTAAAAAAAGGTGTGGCAATATTGAATTGTAATTTCAGTATTTGGTTGCCGGTATTTCTATTGATATCCACTGCTCTGAGCCATATAAAATGCCTGCCGCTTCCGAGTTGCAGACTTAGGTTAGTACCTTCTATATCTTCCCAGGTCTTCCCTTCATCTAAAGAGAGTTGTGCATTTCTGAAGTGTCCGCCTAATTCAATTCCGGCAAACTGAAGATTGATATTATTTTGTTTAACACCCAATTCGTACTGCGTTTGTATGAAGGTGTCTTTCTGATTTATTTTGATGCCAATTATTCTGATAGGGATATCAAATGCCCGGGTAGAAATTGAAGCCGGTATAACAGAGATGCCATTATTAGTTGCTGCATAAATGGTATCATTGAGAAATAATATTTTATTGATGATGTTTGATGTAAGCCCGTCATTAGTTGAAATATTTTTTACAGAGGGATTTGAAATGGATAGTGAATAATCAACAAAAGAAATTCCTTCATTGGTGCCGATTAAAATTTGGCCCTTTTTGCCAACAGCTATGGTGCGGTTGCAATTTGTGGTTAAGCCTTGTTGTGTAGTAATATGAGCGATAACAGAATCGTGACATACAGCTATAATGCCATTGCCTGCAGTGGCTACCCATATAATTCGATCGCTTGTGATGCAA
>JANNYV010000622.1:0-2429 GCA_031410275.1 Bacteroidota bacterium | reverse complement strand
AATAATGAGTGCAATGAGATTGATAACGGCAATCACAGTTACGTCAAGGTAAACCGGAACTGCCTTCACATAATATGTTTTTTCATCGAGATGAAGAAAACCAAATTTCTGTTGTAATAAACAAAGCCTTAAAATTTAATTGAGTCCCAAAGAACACTATAAAAAACATTGCCGTGAATATGATGTTCCTCTCTTCTTCCAACCCTTTTGGCTAGATGCTTGCCAGTATTCGTGGGATGTACTTACGGCAGAAACAGAAGGCATTAACGCCTTTTGGGTTTTTCATATAGAAAAGAAAAAAGGATTTACATTTATCCGCAACCCACATCTGACACCCTATACCGGGTTCATATGTCATACCGAAAATACAAAGGATCCGATCAAAGAAAAATTAATCATTGCATTGCTTAATCAACTTCCGGCATATGATGTATTTGAAATTGATTTATCTCATACTGTCTCTACTTCATTCCATCTTCCGGCGTTTATTTGCTCAGAAAAAATTACAAATATTATTAAACTAACAAACGAAGAATCAATTTACAGTTTGTTGAAGCCCGCATTAAAAAGACAAATTAAAAAAGCAGATAAATCACTTCATATTATAGAGACAGATGATATTGAGTTATTTTACTCACTCCATCAAAAAACATTTCAGAAACAAGACAAAGAACCGGGCATCTCATTCTCTATTTACAAACAGTATTGGAATTGTTGTAAAGAAAATCAGTGCGGCAAATTATTTTTCATTGAAGACCAACAAAAAAATGTGCACGCTGCGTTATGGATGGTCTACGATAATGAAACATCGTATTATCTTGCCGGTGGCACTGATGCGGCTTTTTATGGAAGCGGTGCAATGAGTAAACTATTATGGCATAGCATTCAAGTCAGTATTACGTTGAATAAAAAACAATTCGATTTTGAAGGCAGCATGCTTCCTTCTGTGAATCGTTTTTTCAAAAATTTTTCACCTAAGGAAGTAAAGTATCTAAACCTAAAAAAAATAAATTCTATTATTTATAGAATGCTGAAGAGAATTTGAGAACTCTCAACTATCAACTCTCAACTTACAACTTTTACCCTCACTACCGCATAATATACAACTTCCCAAACCCTTTCTCTATCCACTTATCAGCGTTTTGCGATTCATTCTTCTTATAATGCTCCATAGTTTCACCATGAAGATTCGTCACCACACGATACAAGTATACTCCGTTTCCTAACGGTTGCCCGAACTGATCATCCCCTTTCCATTTATACTCTGTGATATTCGTTCCTACATGTAATGGCCCTAAATCTGATTTCAAAATTTCCTTTACTATTTTACCAGTTGGTGCTAGGATTTGAATTTTAAGATTACTAGGTATTTCTGAACCGGTAATGGTAAATACAAATTGAGTTGATGTTGTAAATGGATTTGGATAATTAATAACTGAAGAAATAGCCGGCTTGTTTACAATTTCAAATCCAATTTTATAAGAGTTACCACCTGCCGAATTCCCCGATTTGTCTTTTGCTTTCACAGTCAACATATAATCATTTCCATCTACTGTAAACTCCGGTCTGAATTCTATCCTGGCGATGTTCTTCGATTTGCCATCAGATAAATCAGCCGGAATAAATTTCAAGATTGTTCCGTCAAATGGAATTCTATTTTCGGTAATTGGGTTCTCGCCCGGGTAACGCATATACACGCTCATCACGGATGTGTCATTCAACGCCAGGTATTTATTCTCATCTCTCAAAATAATATTGATAAAAGGCTTTGCCGAAATAATATCTTTATCCATAATATGCACGCCATCGAACGTCACATCAATCAACGGATTTTGTTTGTCAGGTGCCACATAATAATTTAAGTACCCAATATTATTTGGATGATACTGCTCGGGTTGATTATTATCCGGATTCGCTTCAATCACCAAAATATTATTGTCAGGTATAGCAGTCGAATTTACATCCATACTCACATGAATTGTATCGTATACAGGTATCGAAAAATAACGTTTCGTACTGAATGTCTTCCTGTTTTTATTTTTATCAATCATATCATACTTCACCAGCATACTATCGAGAGGATATTCGGTCAGGTTCTCAATAGCTACTTCTATTTTAGATACTTGACCTTGTTTCACAGAATCGGTATACACAAAATACCGGTTAGGGTTTAAAGCCGCTTCAGGCACCAATTGATACAATACTCGCCAATGATTAATTTGTTCCGGCGTGGTAAAATTATTATCCCTGTTGGTCATCACCAACCGGATGTAAGGATAGGTGTTCGCATTGACGAAGGTCAAGCTGGTATCACCTCGTACACTTCCCAGCAAGGTTTCATTGTCATTTTTATCAATCCCGTAAATATCTACCATTACAGAATCACCAATACCTGCATCCAACGAAGTGCCTCGGCGTTTAAACTGATC
>JANNYV010000621.1:0-3265 GCA_031410275.1 Bacteroidota bacterium | reverse complement strand
CAAACAAAATAAATACGTTTGTAGAGCTAGCAACAGCAATATCATAATTAGAATCGTTATTATAGTCTGCACATGCCAATCCACAAGGGCGCTCACCTGCAGAAATACTAATGGTTTCAAAATTCGGAGTACTCGCAGTAGCAGTTTTAAATAAAAACAGCAACGCCCAAAGTATCGACCTTTTGAATTCAAACATAATCAATTAGATTAGAGTCTAGCAACAGATAATTCTTAAACAGAATTATACCAAATCTCACTATACTTAATAAACAATTAAAATACATGCCTAGTAATATTACCATAAAGGTATTATTTTTTTTAACTTCCCAAATAAATTAAAAAAAATAATTCATGTTCATCTTGCAAGTCGAGTTAATGTTTCGCTACTATGGGATGTGTTTAGGTGAAAACAATTTCTTGATAAATAAATGAGACTTGATCATTTGTTTAGTATTTATGCGGTTACGAATGCTGCCCGCCAACGGTTCGCAGGCAGAACGCAGGCAGGGAATTCAAAGCTACAAAGTTTAAATTAAGAACCAAAAGTTCAAGAAAGAAATGATGATCGAATTGCTACAATGCCCTGCTTGCTTTTGCCTGCTGTTGGCGGGTCGGCATTTAAGCATTTAGTTCCCTTTTCACAGTATTGAATGGTCTGCACATTGTATTGTGTTGTCTTGAGTGAGTATTATGTTATCTCACGGTTATATTGAGTTATGGAAGAGTATCTATTCAGTTCGCTTCGTGGACAATATTGTTTGCTTTACCTACAATTATGTTTGCTTGGCTTACTATACAGTTCGCTTCATGAAGTTTTTAGCTATCTCAATGGAGTAGTCACCTATCTCAACGTAGACTAAGCTTCTCTCTATTGAAGTTTGAGTTCGCTGTATGCAGTTTGTACTGATCAGACTTGAGGTTAGACTTGGCTCTAATGGCCGGTCGATTTTCTGTCGCCTAATTTCTGATTATTGTACTACGTTTCCAATTGGGGTAGCTTCGCTTGCTGATTTACCTTATGGACTAATTACAAAAAATTAATAAATACCATTAGCTTTGTTACATAATGAAACACTCTCAAACCAAACGTCCACTTTACTTTGAAAACATACACTAATGAAAACATATTTCATGAAACAAGCAATAATAAATTGCTTGTTTCTACTATCTAGCATTTTCGCTAAAGCACAACTCAATTTAGTACCTGACCCTTCTTTTGAAGATACGACCGGAATTGTTGACGGGTGGGGAACTACCTCACTTAAGCAATGGCATAATTTAGATTCTACCAAAAATTATTGTGCCCCTTTTGCATATCTTAGTTATATCACACAGGCTCCCCCTTATTCATTACCCAATAGCCAATGGTGTTCCCAAAACTCTTTGCATGGTGGAGGGGTAGTGGCATTTGATTTTTTTTGGACCAACAATCCTACATATAAAAGGTCATTGGCACGAACAAAGTTAAAGGGCTATTTGATAGCTGGTAAAACCTATTGTGCAAAAATGTATGTAAATGCTTCCGATAAATACTATGGCTATTTTACAGATGGCATTGCTATGTACTTTGATAATGGACAATTAGATACAATAGCAACCATTTGGCATGACACAAGCGGTGTTTATACATTTGTAACCCCACAAGTGAGTAATCCTACTGGCAATGTACTTAATGACACTGTGAATTGGATGCCCGTAAGTGGAACTTTTGTAGCTACGGGTACTGAGAGATTTTTAACGATAGGGAATTTTAAAACTGATGCTGCAACCACTAAAGTCTTTAATCCTTCTACATTTGTTTTTCCCGATACAGTTCAAGCAAGCGCTTTGTTGATAGATGATATATCGGTTATCCCAATAGATGCCGCTAACTGGTTGCATGATACTTCCTGCATTTTAGGCGATAGTGTATATATCGGCTTGCTGGGGTATGAGGTACCGGATGGAATGTGGTATGATATAAATATGAATTATATAGGTAAGGGAAGTGGAATTAAAGTGAAACCAATACAATGGGCAACGAAATATATACAGCAAATAGATTTGTGTGGTATAATACGATCGGATACTCTAACAGTTTGGGCTGCACCGGATGGAATAGGGCAATTTGATATTGAGGCAAATAGAAAATTAGAAGTTTATCCGAATCCTTCAAAAGATAAGATATTCATTCATTCAAATTCAGGAGAGGATAAAGAAATATATAATTTCATAGGTCAGCTTATATTTTCTACAAAGGCGAATGAAATAGATGTATCAAAATATTCAAAAGGTGTTTATTATTTGAAATGCGGCGTAGAAGTAAAGAAAATTATTGTCAATTAATGATGCAGCGGGGGCGCTTCGCCCCGCTGCATTTTCATTTTTAGGTTGCGGTGATTTAAGAATTAGCCAGAACTGAATAAAGAAATCTTGCAAAAGCTTAGGGCTTCGCTCTTTTGCGATGGCTAGAATTATTCGTTGCAAAATGAAGATAGAACACTGTATTTTAAAGCGGTGTGGCGTCTTTCTAAGCGTCGTGGAATGCTGCCCGCCAACGGTCGGTGGCTTGCGCCAGTGGCGGAAGTAAAGATAGTCAGCATGGATTAAGAATCCAAAGCTCAATAAAGAAAAGATGATTGAAAAGCTACACACCCGCCATTGCGCAATTGCCACATGTTAGCGGGTCGTGCCGTTTCGATAAGCTTTTATAATAATTTTTATGTCAAGATAAATATATATTGCTGGGAATACGATTACTGATATTCCCAAAGTAATTGATTTAATATCATCAGGAAAAAAAATAAAATATAATCCAATTCCTATAAGGAAAAGACAAACAGGGTAAAAGAAAAGTCTGATAAGTATTCTTTTTAAAGTCCATTCTTTAGCATAGGTTTCTGTTACAACTCCTTCAACTACCGAGACAATTGGAATGTCATTAATTATATTACTCAGATTGGTTAAAAATACATTTATGTTTTTTCTATTCCATCCAAATGAAGCAACAGAAGGGAAAGTGTCTGGGTCGCAAATGCTGTCTATCAAAAATCTATCGTTATCCTTTATTATGGTAATCATCTCTCCCCGACTTAAAGTCCAGTTTGATTGTCGCTTTGCAATTATAAAACGCTTTTGATTAACTTCAATTGTCCATTTAAGTTCTTTTGCTGTTCTCTTTAATGCTTTTTCAAAATCTTCATCAGAACACTTAACCACAAACTCAAAAAAAGCAAGCCTATATCGCTGTATGAAAAAGAAAATAATTGCTAAAATTAAAAAGGGT
>JANNYV010000620.1:0-4022 GCA_031410275.1 Bacteroidota bacterium | reverse complement strand
GTTGAAGCAAAAAATAGTACCGCTATGCTAACTACTTTCAACGAAGTAGATATGGGTGCAATCATGGATTTAAGAAATAAATATAAAGATGTGTTTAAAGAAAAGCATGGAGTAGGCTTAGGCTTTATGAGTTTCTTTACTAAAGCGTGTTGCATTGCATTGCAAGAATGGAAAGCAGTGAATGCATATATTGATGGTGAAGAAATTGTATATCATGATTACTGCGACATTTCAATTGCAGTGAGTGCCCCAAAAGGTTTAGTTGTGCCTGTTATACGAAATGCAGAAAGTATGAGTATGGCTGAAATAGAAAATAAAGTAGTTGAACTCGCCACAAAAGCGAAGGAGAATAAATTGTCGATTGAAGAAATGAGTGGAGGGACATTTACGATTACAAATGGTGGAGTATTTGGCTCGATGATGAGCACGCCTATTATCAATATTCCTCAGTCCGCTATTTTGGGAATGCATAAAATTCAGGAGCGACCAATGGCAATCAACGGGCAGGTAGTTATTCGCCCAATGATGTATCTTGCTGTGAGCTATGATCATCGTATTATTGATGGCAGAGAAAGTGTAGGCTTCTTAGTCAGAGTGAAAGAATTAATTGAAAACCCTGCATTATTATTAGTGGGTAAAGACCCTGTGAAGTTGCTACTCGAAATCTAAAAGCCGATGCCCGGTATTCGATGTCTGATGTGCGGGAATACAAAAGTAAGTATGCAGTATTCAGTCGTCATTTCGCTTATGCAACTATCAACTATCAACCATTAACCAACAACCAACTCCCTGTGTTTATAGAATCCTACTTCCAAACTGCCACTCATATTTTTGAGCAATATCAATTGCAAATGCCTTTGCATTTATTTCTGAAAGAGTATTTTAGAAGCAACAAAAAATTTGGTTCTCGAGACCGGAAGTATATTGCTGAGTTATTATTTGGTTTGTATCGATTAGGAAAATCGAATGAACATATTTCAGTAAAAGACAGATTCATCATTGGAAGTTTCTTATCGAACAGATTGCCAAAATTGTTTTTCGAAAAGGTAAATCAAACATTGGCTTCTATGTATGAATTAAGTTTTGAAGACAAGAAGGAATTTTTGATAAAGGAATATCAATGCAATTTTAGTTTGCCTTTTAAATTAAATGAAGGCATAAATGAAGATGCGTATATCCATTATGTATATGCGCAACCACGTGTATTCATCCGCATTCGGCAGCATAGAAATAAAATTAGGGAAGCATTGCAAAAGCATAAAATAAAATACGAAGAGCTGAATGAAAATTGTTTTTCGTTCGACTCAAATATAAAACTCAATGAGTATTTAGATGATAAAGATTATGTGATACAAGATTATGCGTCGCAGCAAACCGGTCATTATTTTTCGCCAAGCATACATCAGCAATGGTGGGATTGTTGCTGTGCAAGCGGGGGTAAGTCTATTATGTTATTAGATAAAAATAGTGATATACAATTAACGGTGACTGATATAAGGGAATCTATTCTTAAAAATTTACATGAGCGTATGCGGCAATATGGTTATGCGAGTCATTATGTATCGCATACAGTAGACGTATCGAAAAATGTAAGCACGGTTATAAAACATACATTTGATGCAATTATTTGTGATGCGCCTTGCAGTGGCTCCGGTACCTGGGCTCGATCACCTGAGCAGTTTTATTTTTTTAGTGAAGATAAACTTCAACAGTTTACTGAAATGCAAACGGCCATTGTTTCGAATGTGATGCAATCACTAAAACAACATGGGAAACTCTTTTATATTACATGCAGTGTTTTTGAAAAAGAGAATGAATTTGTTTTAGAGTGTCTACGAAATAGCATGGAGATATCAGTAACTGATACTTGTCTTATACAAGGTGAGCGACATGGTGGCGATATGATGTATATGTCAACTATTACATACAATAATAAGTAGAGAAAGTAAATTATCTTACTTTATAGAAGGTCTGAAATTACGTTGCGTTAAGCAAAATAATGTATTGAAGTCTTTGTTGGTACAATTGATTTTCCTAACATAGGTTAGGGTGGATTGTTTTTTAGTGGAATACCTTTGATTTATTAAATGAATGAAATGAAAAATGGAAGTGTCATCTTGATTTCTCTGATAGGTATACTTTTAGTAACATCTTGTAAGAAAACCACAATAAAGAAATATGTCTATTGCAAGGATGATTGTAAGTTTTTTCAGGGAAGAGTTTTAAATCATGCCACATTACAACCAATGCCCGGTTTAACTATTTTAATCAGGCGAGTATATTACGGTTGGGTAACCGGTAGCTCGGGTGATTTAGGATACTTCGAAACCGATGCAAATGGAATCTTTTCTGCAAAAGTAAACAACACGGATTTTAGTTCAAACAGAATCACCATATCGGTATACCAATATAGTGCTGCAGATGCAATTGGTCTGGGGTCCTTGGCTTCATATCCTGATACGGTTACAAATTATATTTATTAAGCCATATGAAACAATCTATTCTCATCTTTTTAATAATGCTATGCAGCTTGTTTGGTAGTGCAAGAAACGAAATAAAGAAAGCAAACAAGGGTGCTTTGTATGCCAATTATGTATACCTATCAAAATACAATGCCGCTATGTTTCAATATCATTATACTATCTATAAAAACTATACAGCCGGCATGTCTGGTAGCATTGGGTTTAAAAATATTTCGATACCTGATTATGTTGAGTCGAAACTCGATCATAACTATGTGCTGCCCTATGATAAATTGAGAAATGTAGATTTGTTGATAGGAAGAAAAATTGTCTTAACCAAAGATGAAGACATCCTGTTGCATCTTTCTGCAGGACTTTCCTATTTGTATTTTCAACGCAACTTTCATTACCTTCCATTCAATTGTCAATTGGCAAATGATGTAGAACTTACTCAAGCATTAGGAGTGCCTTTACAAGCGATCATGAATATCAGTACAAAGCATCGTATAGGTTTTAATATTAATTTTTATACCAATCTTAATCCTGAGAAAATATTAATTGGAGTGGGGTTTGGAATGAGGATGGGCAAATTGATACAATAAACAATCATTCATTTCCTTATGATTTCATTTTGAAGTGTGAGAATACTTATTGGAATTGCAATACTGTTTAGCCGAATAAATTAAGTTGTGCTAAGAATATGGTCAATGCGAAAGCATGACCGATTTAGTTGCTATCGATTTTAATCTATGGAGGAGGAAAATAATTTTGTTGGTGAAGAACAGCAATAAAGGTATTAGGTTTATGGGTGTAGAGATGCCTGCACACATTACCTACGCCTCAATCTCGCGTCAGTGAGGGATTTGACAACTTTCAAAAAGTTGTCAAATCAGGGTTTCAGTGTGATAAATTTTACTTTAGAAAGTGTTGTTGAATGTTTGTAACAGTTCAACATTCAAATACAATTTTTGGTACCAGTTACAGTGGTCGTGTTTGTAGCCCTGCTACATGAGTTGGAGAGTTGTGAATATTTGTTGCTTTTTTTACACGAATTAGTAAGCCTTTAAACATTTTTTGAGTATCCCCGGCGGCTTGATACGCTGTTACCCGAGTAGTTCGCGGACGGCCTACGGTAAGCAAACCAATTGAATGGTGAGGTTCCGGTACCTTGCATGCAAGTACCTCGGCTGTGGTGGTATGTTTCGTGCTGTTGGAGCAATGCTCCGCGGTGCAGCCGTGATGTACCGGTAGAGCGCTGGAACTTACACGGTACTTTATGGCATATTCACTGATACTGCTTTCATATACACCATACCCGGCGGCAAGTGCAGGTGCCGTAGCACTAACTGACTGAGACCTTGCGGTAAACGCTATTTCACATGTATTTGAACGTAAATGCCGCAATACCAATGCAAGGGGGATATTATATTGTAGTTCGTGTGTTTTCATTTTAATGCTTACTGAGCTGAGTAAAAGCATGTGATTAGAGAACAAAACTAACATGACACCGGTCATCAAAATATCCTGTTTTTATATCTAAGGGAATAATTTATTTAAATA
>JANNYV010000619.1:0-4495 GCA_031410275.1 Bacteroidota bacterium | reverse complement strand
TATACTATAACACTTGGTGCAGGAACTTATTGTTGCCAAAATAATTTGGCCGCATGGATTGATTATGACCAGAATAATGTTTTGACAAATGGAACAGAAAAACTAGGAGAGGTAGATAATGTTGCGGGGTCTACAACAGGTTCAATTGTATTTACAATTCCTACATGGGCAAAAAATGGAACAACACGTTTGCGTGTTAGGGAAGTTTATTCTACTACTAGTTTAGACGCTTGTTCTAATTATACTTATGGTGAAACAGAAGATTATACCATCACAATCAATAATGGAGTAACTTCAATTGCCAACACCTATGCGTGGTCTCCCGTAACAAGCCCTGCAACGGGTATAATGGTGAATGCAACTCCAACTGCTACTACTCAATATACGGTAACAGCAACTGACCAATATGGATGCACAGGCACAGCAACAACTACAGTGAATCAAATTACATTGGCAGCATTCACAACAAATGCAACAACTATACCTTGCGGTACACCTGCGAATGTAACCTTTAACGCAAGCCCTATCACTTGCAGCGGAAATGCGTTTAGTGGTAATGGCACTTCGTTTGCGGCAACATTGGCAAACTCCTATGCAACCACTGCGGTAAATAACATAACCATGGAAGCATGGGTAAAATGGAACGGCAGCACAGGTACCAATCAAATGATTTATTATAATGGAAACTCAGGAGCCAATGGTTATGGGATTCTTTTATCATCAGCGAATGCAAACCGTGTATCTGTATTATGTGGTGGATTGGCATTTATGAATTCAACAGTTAATCTTACCGTTGGTTTATGGCAACATGTCGTTGTCGTAAGAAATGCCGGTACCTGGACATTATATATCGATGGAACTGCGTATGCTCTTACCCTTAATACAACAACTCCGTTGGCACCAACTTCAGGTGGTACTTTTGTAGGTAAAGGAATTACTGCGGAATATTTTAAAGGTACAATTGATGAAGTGCGAATGTGGAATGTGGCTCGAACAGCGGCTCAAATAAATGCCGACAGAACAGGCTGTATTACCGCACCACAAGCCGGTTTGGTAGGATATTGGCAGTTTAATGAAGCGAGTGGAACTTCATGCTTTGATGCGAGTGGCGGTGGACGAACATTGACATTGACAAATGCAACGGCCAGAACAGTTTCGGCTTCGTACGCATGGGATTACGGTGATACGGGTACAGGAAGTGGAATTTCAAGTTCACATAGCTATACTGCTACTGGGAATAAAACAGTGACTCTAACTGTTACTGATATCACAGGATGCAGTGCAACGAATACCCAAGTCATTGTTGTCAATTCATGTAATGCAGCATTGACCTTGAAATGTTATTTAGAAGGATTTTATGCCGGTGGAGGTTTAATGACTTCCGCATTATTAAATCAAGGGCGACCAAATTTGAGCACAGATGCAGATACTGTGACGGTAGAATTACACAATTCGGCCTCTCCATATGCGTTGGTAGAGTCATATAGAAATATCCTTAAAACGAATGGAACCATTGCATGTACTTTTTCACCTGCAGTATCAGGTGGTACTTATTATATCGCGGTGAAGCATCGAAATTCAATTCAAACATGGAGCGCAAATCCTGTGCTGATTGGACCTTCAACTAACTACGATTTTTCTAACCTAGCATCTAAAGCCTATGGTAGCAATCAATCACCGGTTGGTGCCGGAGTCTTTGCTATTTACACCGGTGATATTAATCAAGATGAAAATGTTGATTTAATTGATAACGGAATCTTGGAAAGCGGTATTACAAATTTTGATTTCGGATATCAGAATACTGATTTAAATGGTGATGGCAACGTAGATATATTAGATAACCCAATCATTGAAACAAATATCAATGGGTTCATTTTCTCTAATCATCCTTAGCCATAATTTCTGTTCAATAAAAAAAAGAGTAAAGCAATCGAAGCTTTACTCTTTTTTTTATTGGGCATTATTAGTTCCATATAATAATGGTGTTAGATTTGTTGTATGAAGTTTCAGATGAAAAATAAAAGCTTACTTTATAATCCATTCTTTCTCACAGGGATTTTAAGTGTTGTGGTATTGATTATTACAATCCAAAATTTATCCATCAGGGCAAAGACATTTGGTAAGGATACCACAACATACACGGCCTATAATAATTATATAATTTTTAAACAATCTTTTTTTCATCTGATAGAAGGAAAGGATTTGTATCAGCTGTATCCTGTGCAGCAATGGGATTATTATAAATACAGCCCTACATTTTCATTTTTTATGGCACCATTGGCGATGCTGCCTGATGCCGCAGGGCTTTTTATTTGGAATTTATTAAATGTCTTGATCTTGTTTATGGCACTATGGAAGCTTCCGGTTTTGCAGGATAAAAAGAAATTCTATATGCTGATGATTATTTTAATTGAATTGATTACTTCAGTTATAAATTCACAAAGCAATGCAATGATTGCCGGTCTCATTTTGCTTGCATTTCTCTTTCTTGAAAGTAAACATATTGCATTGGCCACACTATGCATCGTGCTGACAGTATTTATAAAAATTTTCGGGGTAGTGGCCTTCGCGTTGTTTATGTTTTATCCAAATAAAGGGAACGCATTTCTATATTCAATTGGTTGGATGGCCTTGTTAGCCATACTTCCAATGGTTTTTATTCCGTTTTCACAACTGATATTTTTATATAAAAGTTGGCTTCATCTTCTGCAAAATGATCATAGCACCTCCATTGGATTATCTGTTGCAGGTTGGTTGTATACTTGGTTTTCTATTGAATCTAAAAATAGTATTGTCCTCATCGGGGCCATGTTATTTTGTCTCCCATTTTTGAAATACAAATTTTTTAATGAATTGAAATTTAAATTATTTTTTCTTTCTTCTGTATTAATATGGATAGTTATTTTTAATCATAAAGCAGAATCGCCTACATATATTATTGCGGTAACAGGAGTTACCATTTGGGTCTTTTCGCAGCGACTAAAATTGGAAAATTTGATACTCGTATCCTTAGTTGCCGTCTTTACAATTTTATCGCCAACGGATATTTTTCCAAAATCAATCCGTACCAATTTTGTTGAACCCTATGTACTAAAAGCAATACCATGTATTTTGGTTTGGGGTAAAATTATGTTTGACCTGATGATGTACAAATCTGAAAATACTGATGAGAGAATTTCCTTTTCAGAAAATGAGTTGCTCTAAAATACGTGTATTGTCAAATTGCTTATTTCACTTCCCTGTTTTCTCTTGGTACAATCTGCGCCATTAAATCAGCTTCGCATACAATTTTATTTCCAACATAAGCCGTTCCTTTCATTTCGCAAATACCTCTGCGAATGGGTGAGGTCAATTCCATTTTCATAATCATGGTATCGCCGGGCATTACTTTTTGTTTGAAACGCGCATTATCAATTTTTAAAAAATAAGTATCAAATTTTTTCTCCGGGCCGCCCTGATTGTTTAATACCAACACGCCTCCGGTTTGTGCTAATGCCTCTAATTGCAATACGCCCGGAAAGATTGGGTTATCGGGAAAGTGACCGGTGAAGCATGGCTCATTCACTGTAATGTTTTTAATGCCAACCACATGATTATCACTCAGGTCAATAATTTTATCGACTAATAAAAACGGATAGCGATGCGGTAATAATTTTGAAATATAATTGATGTCAAAAATGGCAGGTTCGGTTGGATTATACACCGGCACATCGAGCATGCTTTTATTTTTTTTGATATACTCTTTTATTTTTTTTGCAAAGGCCACATTCGATTTATGCCCCGGACGATACGCAATGATATTTGCTTTTATCGGATAGCCAATTAATGTTAAGTCACCTACTATATCTAATAATTTATGTCGTGCCGGTTCATTGGTATGATACAATTTAACGTTATTTAAAATACCTTCTTGCTTCACTTCAATTTTTTCTTTGTTGAAAAGCTTGGCGAGTTTGTCTAATTCTTCATCATTCAATATACGATCGACCACTACGATTGCATTGTCGACATCACCACCTTTAATTAAATTTTTGCTGTATAAATATTCAATCTCATGCAGGAAACAAAAGGTACGGCAATTGGCAATTTCTTTTTTATAACTTCTCAAACCTTTTAAATACGCATGTTGTGTGCCAAGTACATTCGAATTAAAATCAATCATCGTCGTGATTTTATAATCCGGACTTGGGGTCGCCACCATTTCTACATTTTTCTCTTCATCGACATACGTTAGATTTGTATCGATTGAAAAATAAATTCGTTTAGCATTTTGTTCTTCTATACCTACTTTCTCAATCATGTCTACAAATGCTTTTGCACTTCCATCCATAATAGGAATTTCTTCAGCAGTCAATTGAATAAGTACATTGTCGATACCCATTCCGGTTAATGCCGAAAGGATATGTTCGACAGTACAAACTTTTGCACCATTATGTTCGAGCGTTGTACCACGAGATGTATCGACCACATAATCGACATCTGCTTTCATTACAGG
>JANNYV010000618.1:0-3443 GCA_031410275.1 Bacteroidota bacterium | reverse complement strand
CGATTCTGCAAAAGAAAAACTTGTAGGCTTAACTGAAAGTGCTACCAATCTTATAAACCGGGATGTGCTCGGAGGCATCAAAGAATATGGTATCGAAAAGCTGAATGATATGTGGGCGCAAATTGAAGGTTCTTCGGAAGTTTTTAAACGCACGGGTTACAGCATCTCCGAAGTAGAACTGAATTTGGCAATTCCACCATTCATTTTATTGGATTTGGATCAAGCAGAAATAATCAGCATTGGAGAGGAAGAAAAACTGTTGGAAGAAAATAAAGATAAGAAATTTTTATATTCAATTCTTGTTGCGCTGTTTAAAGCAAATGCCATTCAGAAATCGATCGTTTCAGTACAATATAAATTTTCCGGATTGAAAATAGGACTTGGACTTTCGCCAAGTATTGATATGAAATTCAGGAAGATTAGTTGATTGCTGAAAAAAGCTGATAGCTGATGGCTGTTAGCAAAATGCAGATGACCAGAATCAATAGAAATTCGAAGTACAAAATTCAAAGACTACGACTTCAACTATAGATAATCCCCCGAAAATCGAACATCGGATACCGGATATCGCTTTATTTTATCAACTTAAAATAATCCTCTACCATTTGTTTATAATATGGTTTTAATTCAGCGGGAACAGTTTTATAATAATCAATCACTGATTGTTTATTCTTCAAAATATCTTTGAGTTGCTGAGGAATTTCTCTGGTCATATCTTTTGCCGAATTTGATTCCCGCTCTTCACCCTGCTCTTGTTGACGAAGTGCATCTTTCGCTTCTAATAAACGGTTTAATATTTCAGACTGACGCATCAATAAATCGTTGGTGATTCTTCTGTTCACAATATCTGTTTCATTCCTGTCCATATCACTTTGAATTTTCGTGAGGTTCGGATTGTTCTTTCCATCTTTACGCAATTGATTACTGATATCGCTTAGTTGTTTTCGCAATGCGGCTTGTTGTGCCGCAATCTTGGCCATTTGTTCGCTCTCTCCGCCACCTTGCTCGCTGTCTCCATTATCTCCTTGCTTTCCTTCTTTACCTTTGTCACCGGGTTTAGTGCCTGGCTTATCGCCCGGTTTGTCGCCTGGTTTCTCACCCGGTTTTTTTCCTTCCTGTTTTCCCATTTTATCTTGCAATTGTTTCATTGCTTTCCCAAGTTGTTCCTGTTTTGTAATCACATCGCCCAATTGCATGCCCATTCCTTTGCCCCCCTTTTTTGAAGGTTTAGATCCGGGTTTGCTACATGAACCATTCCCTTCCTTTTGTTGTTTGGCTTGTTGATCCATTAATTGCTGCAATATTTCATTCAACATAAGCGCCAGATTATTGGCACCTGTCATAATATATTGTTGGTCTACTGAGGCCTGCGGAATATTTCGTTGTTCAAGAAATCCGATTCCTGATTCCATATGCCGGTTAATCTGATCAATTTCTTTATTCACCGATGACGAAATAACAGCTAAGCGTTTACTCAACATAAACAAGCTATCGGCTATCATTTTACTGTCTAATTTTAGTTTCTGTTGCGTCTTAATATTTTGAACATATTTTGGATCAGAGATAGCCGTATTCGTAACTGTATTAATTAAATCTTCCTGTGAAAAAGACATTCGAATTAAATTAGATAAAATTTGACGGGTTGCCTTTACATCAATTTCCAATTCATCAGCATCACCGCCCGCTGCAGACTCTTTCATTTTCTTCGCCAAATTATCTAAACTCTCTTTGGCCTTTTTCTGTGACTTCGATGCCTTGCTTGCATTGCCGCTATTTAATTCATCAGAACTTTTTTCCATGTTTTGTTCAGCATCCTTTTCATCCTTTTTCATTTCTTCCAAATCTTTCTTATTCTCCATACTCTCATTCAATTTGGCCAATTCATCCATGTCCTTTTTTAGGCCTTCCATTTCTTTATTCAATTCATCTTGTTGCTTCTTTAATTCCTCTTTTGATTTTGTATTGCTATCTGTTAATTTATTTAAGTCATCTTGTTTTTTTGCCAATGCTTCTGCCTTCTTTGCAATATCTTCCATACGCATATCACGTTCGAGTTGCTTCATCATTTCAACCATTCTGTCTAAATCTTTTTCCATCAAATCATTGTCTTTCTCGGCTTGTTTTAGCTGATCAAACAATTTATCTTTATCCAATAACTTCATCAACTCTTCGAGCTTTTTCATATGCTCATTGAGTTGATTATTTTTTAATTCATCCAATAATTTCTCAACGTTCTCTTGCTTTTCTTTTACCTGATCTGAATGTTCTTTCTCGTTGGCCTGCTTATTGTTTTGCTCAAATTTCTTTTTGATATTTTCAATTTGCTTCTGCATATTTTCATTCCGCTCTACTATTTCCTCCATCTTCTTTTTGTCTTCCCAATCGAGTTCATTTTTTTGAAGCATTTTTTCCTCCATCTTTTTCAGGTCCTTGTCCATCTTGTCATTTTGCTTCGACGCATCATTCAAATCTTTATTAATTTTTTCTTGATTTTTTTCAATGATAGAATCCAATTTTTGAGCCGTTGGTTTTTCATAATTAAAGGTGACACTTTTGGCACATTTACTTCCATTCACCGCATCATTATCGCAGGCTGAAAAATAATAAGTCAATCGATCACCTGCCTCCAAATTGAGTTGTGTAATATCTAAAAATTGATTGAACTGTACTGATGCTCCGGATTTTACAGGCACAGCAATCGTGCCATTTTTAGCGGCTCCGCTTTCCATTCCTTTTTCATTTGTTTTTTGAATGGTATAATTTAGCGATACATTTTTTACGCCATAATCATCTCCCGCTTCGCCTACAAAAAGCACATAGTCACCGGTCAGTGAATCATTGTATTGCTGAACATTAATTGATGGAAACTGATCAGGAATAACCGACACATTGTATTGCAATGAATCTTTCTTTTCGATTTGATGATTCGATACAATGATCGAATAATTTGTATCGCGCATAAATTTAAATCCGTAGAAAAAATTGGTCCCTTGTTTACCCATCGACACAGGATGTTGACCGCCTAATGCAAATTGAATATCATCCGTATTTTCTGTATTAAACACCCAAGCCAATGAAGTTCCTTGCGGTGCAATAATATCCCCAATATTGTCGAGCACTTCATCTTTTCGTCCCGTATATTCAGGGTAATCTACTGAAACTTTAAATTGTTTAATGACAGGTTTTTGTAAAATTTTAATAGCATATGATTCGCTGTTAAAGCCTGCTGCTGAAAAATTGAATTTTGTTTCCTTCGAAAGTTTATAAAATGTATGTGTAAAAATTGATGCTTCTTTTTTCTGCATCATCACATCTTGTCCGTTATAGCTGATAAGTACATTGTCAGGCATGGTATTGCCATTCATTTTTACTTGCACTTCAATGTCTTCAAATTGCGGAACACTTAATTTTGTAGTAAGCAACTGAAATGTAAATGGCGCTTT
>JANNYV010000617.1:0-5765 GCA_031410275.1 Bacteroidota bacterium | reverse complement strand
AAGCAGAACCGGGATTTGCTGTTGCAGTTGTTGAGCTATGACCAATAGTAACTGATGAAGGCAATGTTGTTGAACACCCTCCATTTGCAATTACAGTTACATTATATATACCTTCACTAAGGCCGCTAGGGTTCTGACTTGTACTACCACCTGTCCAATAATAACTAAATGGGCTTGTTCCACCTGTTACAGTTAACGTTATTGAGCCATTGCTTCCGCCCGCACAAGTTACATCTGAGGCGGCGGCATTTAAAGTTGGCGTGACACATGTGAAAGCAACATTTAGTATTCCGGTGCTCGATGAAAAATATACATCATTTTTGTTTGCAGCAGTAGAAGCACTACTACCCCATGATCCTGAAGCTTGACTGACTCCGGCAATTGAAAGCGAATTTGTAGATGAAATACTGCTTCCTAAATTAATAGAAGCTGAACCATTGATAGCAAGATTTTGTATAATACTAATTGAAGTACTAAATGTTTTAATACCGCTTCCTGAAACTATCAGATTATTGTAATTTATCGAAGCAATAGTCTGTGCACCGGAAGCATTATAATTTACAGTTCCAGTACCCGAGGTAAATGTTCCTCCGCTCCCACTTACACTACCTCCCATATATAAGGTTGTGCTGGTACCTGCATCTAAGGTACCCGCAGTTCGTGTCCATGTTCCGGTAAACGTATGTGTCAGTGCGGTTCCTAAATGTAATGTTCCACCGGATCCATTCATGACTAAACCTCCGCCACTTACATTTCCCGTGAATGTTGCAATTCCGGAAGTCTTGGTCATTGACACATTTCCTGTCGTCGTAAATGTACCAATACTTTGTGTGGCTGTGCCGGTGATTGTAACGCCACCATTTCCATTGGTGAATGTTCCATTGTTTGTAAAGTTACCTGCAAGAGTCAATTCATTTGAACCGGGTGTTAGAGTGGCCCCGCTATTTATACTTAATGGAATACTTGTGTTAAACACCATGGCTCCTCCCATTGTGATGGCTCCGGTGCCACTTATTATCACACCACCTGTGGCAGCAAATGGGTTTATCCATTCAACTCCGGAGGTACGTGATGTTGTTGTATTGTATTGAAGTGTTGCTGATGAACCATAAGTCGGGGCAGCAGAAGCAGTTGCAGTGCCCTCCATAGAAAGAATATTATTTACAGTAACACCAGTTGTAGTTTTAGCACTTGTTCCTGATAAGGTAAGATTATAATAGGAAACTGCTGCTAATGTTTGAACAGCGGATGCATAATAATTCACTGTTCCTGTTCCGGCAGTAAACGTACCACCACTCCCACTTGCACTACCGGCAATATTTAAGGTACTTGAACTTGCATTCAATGTTCCGGATGTCCTTATCCACGTGCTGGTAAACGTATGTGTGAGCCCAGTACCAAGGTTTAGCGTTCCTCCTGTTCCATTGATGGTTATACTGCCTCCACTTACATTGCTTGTAAAGGTAGCACTACCTGCAGTTTTTACCATTGATACATCACCAGTAGTGGTAAGCCCTGCGATATTCTGGGCAGTAGTAGTACCGGCAAGAACAATGGGTGAGCTCCCTGCTGTGAGTGTTCCGGCTTTAATAAAATCACCATGAAAAGTTAGCCCTAAATTATTTGTGGCTAATGTAGCACCCGAATTTATATTCAAAGGCACATTTGTATTACTCCCGAATGTCTTGGCTACATCAAGTGTTATAATGCCTGTACTTTTTATGATAACGCCACCTGTTGATGTAAATGGAGTTATCCATTCTTCAGCAGTAGCTGTTCGTGCAGTTGATGTATTATATTGAAGAGTGGCACTACTTCCATAAGTTACAACGCCGGTTGTCACAACTATTGTTGCTGTTCCCTCCATCGAAAGAATGCCATTCACAATTGGTGTTGTAGCAAAGGTTTTTATACTTGTACCTGAAACAATTAAATTGTTGTAGGTCACGACTGCTGCCGTCTGCGTTCCGCTTTTATAATAATTTACGGTTCCTGTTCCTGCAGTAAATGTTGTACCCGTTCCGCTGATACTCCCTCCAATTTTCAACGTGCTTGAGCTACAGTTTAGTGTTCCAGCTGTTCTTGTCCAAGTACCGCTAAATGTATGTGTCAATCCTGTACCAAGGTTCAAAGTTCCTCCTGAGCCGCTTAAAAAAAGTCCACCGCCATTTACATTTCCTGTAAAGGTTACAGTACCTGCAGTTCTTGTCAAATAAACGGTTCCTGTTGTAGTAAAACTTGGACATGTGCTTGATGCGGTACTGGTGCCTATAAACCTTATTTGTGTTGACGCCAACGTCATTGTTCCTGTATTTATAACACTTCCGGTAAAATATAATCTTCCTGCTCCTGTAAATGTAATAGTCCCACTATTAGTAAAGTCACTAGTCCCTGCTTGTATTATTCTTCCCGTTGAAAAAGTCATGGTGCCCGCATTATTCACAGCTCCATTTACTGTAATTACTAATGTGGAGACCGCAAAAGTGGCTCCTGAATTGACAGTTAATGATGCACATGTTTTATTCGCACCGGGGGTAACACTGTTTGCACCGGTTGTTGCAATGACTACTGCATCGGTAGTTGCAGGTACAACACCACCAACCCAAGTTGTTGTTGTAGACCAAACTCCTCCGACTGCTGTGCTAGTAATCGTAGCTGCTGTTGCATATTGAAACATACATAGCATAAAAAATATGGTACTGAGCACATTTGGTAAAATGCGTCCCATCATAGCTGTTGTATTCTTTCTGTCATCTTGAACACCGCTTCCCAACAAGGGCTCATGCCCACTAATAGGAGGAAAGGAAGTTGGCCGCAAGAAACAAGCAGTACTCTTTTTTAATCGAGATAAATACTTCTTCATGAAAAATTAGTAGTTGGGTTGTCCATTAAAATTGATTTAGCATGTAAAAAATTATAGTGAAAGTGTAGTAATTTGTCATATTTAATACATACTCAACTAGTTAGAAAGAAATTCATTCTAGCTAATCAACTTGACATGCTTGACAAAAATCAAGCCAAAATGTAGGAGTGAGGTTTAACACCGCTTTTCAAGGATTCATTTTAAATTGAGAAGGGACTTTTCAACATAAAATATCACAGGTAATTGTGCCTGATTCTAGCAAAATTTAATCATAACAATTTTACGTAGACTATATATAAATTGTAAGACGAAGAACGAGGCTAGATAAGCCTTTAATGAGAACTCTCATAAATCCAACAAAAAATAACATAATAATTTGATGGGCCATTGATTCATAGCAGTTAGAGCTCTACTTTTATAATTATACCCAATAAGTTTTATAGATGTCAGAGATATTGAGGTAAATAGTTGCAATCTCCTGACTTTGGAGCAATCCAATTACTCTCGCTCATAATCCCAAGCTTCAAACAATTTTTGCAGATAGCGATTTTCTTCAACGGTGATTACATCATCCGCTTTGCTGAGATGAAGCGCGAACTTAATGAGATTTGTACGTTCCTCTTCAGTAGAATCGTCATGAAAATCATCAATGCATTTTATAAAATGTTCTTCCCATTTATTGTGCCCAAGATGACTGATAATTTCCATTTGTTTGTCAAGATTTACATGAAATGGAAATTCCTGAAACAGGTATTCTCTGATAACTTTTTCTTCATTAATATGAAATCGAAAATCCACGGCTGACAATATCATCAAAATATGATACCCGGCAATTGTTCTATTCATTCTGCGATTCGGCATAATATGTTCACTTCCATTTTTAAATAAAAAATCCAAGATAAAAATTCGAAAAGCAAAATTCAAAACTTCCGAACATCAGATATCGAAAATTGAAGATCGAACTTTACAACTTAGATGACAAAATTAAATTCAAGTCGGTATACTTTATATCAAATTTTTTAGATAAAACTTTACTGCTTAATCTGCCTTTATAAATATAAGTGGCCCCAAGCAGCCCCGGTTTATTTTGAATAATATTATCTGCGGTGCCAACCGATTCTGTGCAGGATAAAATAAGGGGCATCAAAATATTACTAATAGCAGTCGATGCTGTTCGCGAAACACCTGAAGCCATATTCGGCACACAATAATGTATAATGCCATGCTTCACAAACACCGGGTCTTCATGCGAAGTAAGTGAAGACGTTTCAAAACAACCGCCATTATCAATGCTCACATCAATAATTACAGAACCTCCTCTCATTTGTTCAACCATATGTTCAGTCACTACCATGGGTACAATTCCTTTTTGTGGTTTTAAGGCACCAATGGCTACATCTGCATCAGCTAATGCTCTTGTCAATTGAACCGTATCAATAACCGACGTAAATATGGTTTGACCAACCGTTCGTTGCAACCGCATCAACCTGTAAATAGAATTATCGAATACTTTTACTTGTGCGCCGCAACCTAAAGCCGTTCGTGCGGCAAATTCGCCGACCATACCGGCACCAATAATAACTACATTGGCGGGAGGCACACCGGCTATACCTCCCATCAAAATCCCCTTTCCCTGATGATTATTATTTAAATATTTTGCACCCATCTGAATAGCATACACACCGGCAATTTGACTCATCGAACGAACAATAGGAAAATAACCTGCATCATCTTTAATACTCCCTAAGGCAATACCAATAATTTTCTTCTCAAGACATTTCAGTAAATGCTCTTTACTCAATGAAGGAATGTGAATGGGTGAAAAAACAATTTGGTTTTCTTTCAACAAATCCAATTCTTGATGAGAAATGGGTGCCGTCTTTAAAATTATATCCGCTTCAAAAATTTCATTTTTACTATCTACTATCATTGCACCGGCTTCTGAATATTCCGTATCGCTGTAGGAAGATGGCTCACCGGCATTATGTTCAACTGCAACTCTATGACCATTATTGACAATCACAGCAACGGCATTGGGCGTAAGAGCTATTCTGTTTTCCTGAAACGAATTTTCTTTTGGAATACCGATGAATACAGCCTTTTGCTTAGGAGTATATTCCAATGTTTCTTCTAACGGGTTATACGAATACGATACATTGATGATTGGTTTAGATTTGGCGTCCATAACAAAGTTTGCCTGTAAAATTATAAAATTTTATCTTCTTATTTTAGTTATTGGCTATTAAGTTATTGGTTATTGAGTTAAAAGGCATGATACATGGCTATTCAGAAATGCTACTCATGAAAACTCTAAAAATATTTTTCAGCATTTTCTAAAATAATATACCTTTATCGCCAAATAATATTTTTATGAAATTGAAAACTATTTTCGTTGCTATTCTGCTTGCAGGAATTTCGTATACTTCAATTGCTCAAGTTGCTATTGATCCAACAGGGAAACGTTTTATGAAACCGCGTGAACGTACAAAATATGGCGGGCCTGTGCATGGCACATTGAAGTTAGAAAAAGATTCAGTGAATATTACCTTCCTTGAAATACAAATTGACCCCGCTGACAAAGGTGGCCTTGACATCACAGCCCGGGGTACCAAAACTTCTAGAGCCAGAGGCTGCGACGATTGTACGGTGGCCGGCCGAATTATTCTGAATGGAAAAGCCGCGAATGAAATTGAAAGTGCAGTGAATAACCCAAGTGCAAAAATTAAACAAGCCGCCAACGCTGCAGCAAGCCGTGTTGTTACATTTAAGAGTACGGACGATAAACAATATGCTGTTGTTACCAATCATGATGGAGGCTTTATGATGACTATCATTCCGAACGGTACGTATTCGATTTGGGTTGGCGGAAAAAAAGTAGTGACTGATTTTGTATTAACAGAAG
>JANNYV010000616.1:0-7996 GCA_031410275.1 Bacteroidota bacterium | reverse complement strand
GTGTGGGTTGTCCTTTCGCAAATTTTACCATATCCGCTGTTTCAAAAATGGTTCGTAACGATTGCCGTGAGTTAGATAATGCTTTTATTTTTTTCACTTGTTGAATAATTTCTGTCGACGTTTTATCAAAGCAATCAATACTGAATTGCTCTTCTAAATACAATCGTACAACATCCGTCAATATAGTATGATATTGTTTTTCTAAACCTGCTTGCCACAATTGCTGTTTGTCTATTCGCTCTAATGATTGCAATGCTTTCTCATGTGGCAATAAAATAATTTCAGGTTCTTTGAATGCCGGTTTCTTATTTTTCTCTCTCCATTGCTTTATGAAATACCAAATTAAAAATCCGAGAACGACTGCAATTAAAATGCCCAATGCCACATACATGAGAATTTGCTTGATAGGCATTTTAGCACCGCGAATTCCAAAAATTGGTTTAATCGGTTTTGTTGTATCCACCTGAACCGTATTGACATTGATTAAAAATGAATCAGTCAGTTCCACCTGTGGTGTATCACCTTTCAACGATTGTACATCAAATGCCATCGGTGGTATTTTCCATTGACCGGAATCAAAATTCGTAATGACAATCGTTTGTTTGTAGGTGTTCTCTTCTCTTCCAATCACCGTATCCATTTTACTTCGTTCAACCACTTCAAAATGATTAAACGTATCCTGTACAACCGGAAATTGCACTCTAAATAATTGCGGATTGTACGTTGCTGATAATTGTACATTTAATTGATCCCCAATGAGGATATTTGTTGAATCAATTTTCGCTGAAATTTTTACAGGTTGGGCAAACGAAGAAGCTGAAGAGAGAAATAGTAAAGCCAAAATTGCTTTTAATTTAAATCTAAAATGCGAAATGCGAAATGCGAAAAATTGCCCATCCGAACATCGAACATCGAACTGCGAACCTCGATTCTTCCCTAACATCTGACATCTGCCATCTAACATCTCTCTTGTACTCATTTTCTTCCTTTAAAAAATAACTGTAATTTTTTTACATAATCTTCATCTGTTTGGATAGGCACAAAGGAAGAGCCACTTTTCATGAAGGCCTCCTTGGTATATTGTTCCTGCTCACTGTAATTTGCTTTGTACTTCTTTTGAAAGGCAGATGATGAGGTATCGACCCAAATTAATTTCCCGGTTTCAGCATCCTGTACTTTCATGACACCCACATTGGGAATTTCTCGGTCTCGCTTATCATGTACATTAATGCCAATAATATCATGACGTTTGCCGGCTACATTTAATGCATCTTTATAGGGTGAACTGATAAAATCAGAAAGAATAAATGTGATGGCTCTTTTTTTCATAATATTATTCAGAAATTTTAATGCTTCCTGAATATTTGTTTGTGCATTTAAATGTGGTTGCATGGTAATCAACTCACGAATAATAAAAAGGATATGCGACTTTCCTTTCTTCGGTGCAATGTAGCGCTCTACTTTATCACTAAAAAATATAACCCCTACCTTATCATTATTTGTGATGGCACTAAATGAAAGGACGGCGCAAATCTCTGTTATCAAATCACGTTTCGTTTGTTTGGTAGTTCCAAATAAGGAGCTTGCGCTAATATCAACCAACAACATCATTGTCAATTCCCGTTCTTCTTCAAATACTTTTATATAAGGCGTGTTCGAACGTGCTGTTACATTCCAATCAATACTTCTGATATCATCTCCATATGCATATTCTCTTACTTCACTAAAACTCATTCCTCTTCCTTTAAACGCACTATGATATTCCCCACCAAAAATATGGTTGGTGAGACCTTTCGTTTTAATCTCTATTTGGCGTACTTTTTTAAGGATGTCTGTTGTTGTCATTTAATTAAAGATGTTAGATGTTGAGTAGGCGATTTCCGATGCCCGATGTTTGATGTTCGGAGTTTTGTCTTGATTGTTTGATTTCAGTCATTAATTTAATTCGTTTTATTTGCCCTAATATTAGAAGTCGATGTCCGATGACCGATGTTCGATGTTCGGAGTTTTGTCTTGGTTCTTTGATTTCAGTCATTAATTTTAATTTGTTTTCTTTGAGGTTAGCCCGGGGTCCGTTTTACTTGATTTATTTTAATCAGTATTTAGTTGCTATTAAATGCAGAAATTCGAGGTGCCTTCCCGGACATCGAGCATCGAATTTCGAACATCGATTCTATTTCTTCTTTTCAAAATAATTAATAAGTCCGTTAGACATTTTAATGCAATCAGTTATCATTAAAGACAGCTCATTAAATTTTTCATGATCAATAAATTCTAATTCGTTCGATAATATAATAAGGCTTTCAACTTCATACAAAGAACCTCTGGTGATGTGAAGAAAATAAATAGTCTCTTTCGCTGTATTTCTTCCATGTCCTTCAGCAATATTTGCCACAGCAGAGACAGATGCTCTTCTTATCTGACTTACTAATCCAAACATTTCTTCCTTAGGAAATAATTTCGTGACCTTATATATCACTATAACCAAAGCCTTCGACTTGATCCATAAATCCAACTCCTTATATGATTTCATTTTATTTAATTTATATGAATTCGCTAACTCTTTTAAATGCCTTACTCCTTCTCACTTACTAAATCCCCGAACACCGACTACGGAACTTCCACCACATTCAAAATCTCACTCACAATCATCTCACTATTCATGCTTTCGGCTTCCGCTTCATACGTAAGTCCCACTCTATGACGCATCACGTCCATACATACAGCTCTTACATCCTCTGGAATCACATAACCTCGACGTTTAATAAAGGCATATGCTTTTGAAGCCAAGGCTAAATTGATACTCGCCCGCGGTGAGGCACCATAGCTAATTAATGGTTTTAATTTTTGCAATTTAAAATTCTCAGGCTGACGGGTTGCAAAAACAATATCTAAAATATATTTTTCAATTTTTTCATCCATGTATACTTCACGAACTAAATTTCGTGCATCCAAAATATCCTTTGGTGTAACAATCGGATTTATTTTTGATTGAGCAGCCGGATTAATATTTTGACGAATAATCATTCGTTCTTCTTCCTGAGTCGGATAACCAACTACGATTTTCAACATAAACCGATCGACCTGTGCTTCAGGCAATGGATAGGTTCCTTCTTGCTCAATCGGATTTTGTGTTGCCAATACCAAAAATGGCTCTTCCAATGCATATGTATTTTCGCCCAAGGTAATTTGTCTTTCCTGCATGGCTTCGAGCAAGGCACTTTGCACTTTAGCCGGGGCACGGTTTATTTCATCTGCTAAAATAAAGTTGGCAAAGATGGGACCTTTACGAACCTGAAATTGATTTTGTTGCTGATTATAAATCATCGTTCCAACAATATCGGCAGGCAATAAATCGGGTGTAAATTGTATCCGCGCAAACTTACCATTAATGGCCGTGGCGAGCGATTTAATTGCCAATGTTTTCGCCAGTCCCGGAACCCCTTCAAGTAATACATGTCCCTGAGCTAGAAGTCCGATGAGCAAACGCTCCAACATATATTTCTGCCCAACGATAGACTTATTAAGTTCCATGTTGAGCAAATCGATAAAAGCACTTTTCTGATTAATGCGTTCGTTGAGTTCGCGAATGTCGATTGATGTATTTTCCATATCTTTTTTTTAGCGGCACAAATGTAAAAACAGAACGATGGAATATGTAGTTAAAATTACTTTAAAAAGAAAAGATATCAGATTAGAGATATGAGATTAGAGAGAAGCAAAGTATGTTCAATACTTGAAGCTATAAGTTCTACGGAATAATATTTTTTTGAAAGCAAATATCCGGTGCCAATCACTTCTCATATCTCCACTCTCATATCTCCAATCTATTTTACATCGCCCACCCCAACAGCAACCATCCGATGACAATAATCGGAGCCGGTATTTTTGAGTACATCAATAATCCAAACGTAATAGCAATGACCACCAAGTTGGCCCATTCAAAATGAACAGAGTCCATCAATATATAACCTGAGGCCCACATGATACCGACCACCACTGCATGTATTCCTTCTAAGGCTCTGTAAATGACCGTATATTGTTTTAGGTTTTGGTAAATCGGAAAAAAGAAAAAAAGTAATAATATTGAAGGAAGGAAAACTCCGATAGTAGCGATGACGCTTCCCATCAATTGTCCGCTCCATCCGTAATTGCTCATACTTAAACCACCAACATATGAACAAATAGAAAACACCGGACCAGGAATTGCATTCACCATACCGGCACCTGTTAGAAATTGCGAAGGAGACAGATATGGGTCCATATGTAAATGTTCTGGTCTCACCACAAATTGTTCATACATCATAGGCATCAACGCATGTCCTCCACCAAACACAAAACTTCCGAAACGATAAAAATTTTCAAATAAATTAAAGGCTCTTGCATAATGCCATTGCTGTATTCTGGCCAACTCCGATAAAATCCCTGCCACTAAAAACACAATCACAAACCACCAAATATTTACCCATTTAACCGGCTTCTTTTTTGTATTTAAATCAGGGATACGTTTATTGCTGAAGTTCGTCACAATACCACCAAGTACAATCAATATTGGGAATACCCATGGCGAACGCAACACGATGGTCACAAAAAGCGCACAAATCATAATGGTATACGTCGCTGGATGGTTCACCGAAATACGCATGGCCTTAAACGCCGCAAAGGCCAAAAATCCAACAGCCATTGGTTGAATAAATTTGAACAGGTTTGTTTGAATATCTTTCGCATCAAAATATTGAATTAAAAATGAAAGCGCCGTCATCATAAAGGTTGCCGGTAAAATCCAAATCAATAATGTAAGTAAGGCCAACACCACACCGCCACGTTTATAACCAATGAGTGTAATGGTTTGTGTAGATGAAGGCCCCGGCAATATTTGACAAAATGCCATAAAGTCGACCAACTCCGTATCGGTTACATCCTTTCGTTTTTCAACAAATGTTTTTGTCATCATACCAAAATGCCCCTGTGGCCCGCCAAATGCGGAAAGAGAATATTTAAATACTTCTTTTAAAAATGGTATGTGACGATAAATGCTCAAAGCAAGGATAAAGATAATCGCCTCTCATGAAGGAACAAAACAAATATGAGAGAAGACGGGAGACTGTGGATGAAGCTTCAGTCAAATTAAATTGATACTTTTACCATTTACTTATTCCATGCAAGAAAAAACAGGCAGTTTATCAGACAATTACAAGAACCTCAAAGCACTCGAAGGTCAATACTTTACACAATCGATGTCAAAAGCCGGACGTTGGCTTCATTATAAATTATTGTTGGTTGAACCAGGTTATATCGAAGCATCTATTTTAGTACGTGAAGAATTTACAAATCCTTCAGGTCAACTTCATGGTGGTATGATTTCAATGATTGCTGATGAACTCTGCGGCTTAAGTTTTTACAGCCTTGGCTTTGATACATTTTATACAACAGTCAGTTTAAATATTAATTATCTCTTCAGTGCACCCGAAGGGATTGAAGTGATTGTAAAAGCAAAAGTGATACGGAGCGGTAAACGCATGGCCAATGTAGAATGTTATATCTATGATAACCATGAACGAATTGTCGCTCATGCCACAACCAACCTGATGAACTCCGGTACTGATATTTTTAATCTGACCATGAGTGAGTAGGTGTTAGTGAGTTAGTGAGTTAGTGAGTTAAGGGGGTTAAGGAGTTATTGAGTTATTGGTGTCATTTGTATTTCGCTATCAACTATCAATTATCCATTATCAACTTTCCTAATAACCACTAACCCACTTTCAGAATAACGCAAATTCCTTCCGAATTAGTTGCATAAAAAGATACATCAAAATGGTATTATTTTTATCTTGCGTCGCAAATGCTAAACAATAAAAAAATAGTCATTGTATTACCTGCTTACAATGCGGCCAAAACACTCGAGCGAACTTACCGCGAAATCCCCTTCGATATCGTAGACGATGTAGTATTAGTTGATGATGTAAGCAAAGACAATACCATTGAAGTTGCCCAACAATTAGGCATTCAACATATTATCAAACACGATAGGAACAAGGGTTATGGAGGCAACCAAAAAAGTTGTTACAACAAAGCACTCGAATTAAATGCCGACATTGTAGTGATGTTACATCCCGATTATCAATATACGCCCTTGCTGATACCTGCCATGTGCAGCATCATCGCTAATGATTTATATCAGGTGGTATTGGGCTCGCGAATACTTGGAAAAGGTGCACTGAGAGGCGGTATGCCGTATTACAAATATGTATTCAACCGCATGCTTACCCTAACAGAAAATATTTTGATTGGTCAAAAGTTGAGTGAGTACCACACCGGTTACAGGGCTTTTTCAAAAGAGGTTTTACTTTCTATTAAGTATAACAATAACAATGACGATTTTGTTTTTGATAATGAAATGCTTTCTCAAGTGTTTATGAAGAAATATGAAATTGCTGAAATAACCTGCCCGACTAAATATTTTGATGATGCATCCAGTATCAATTTCAGAAGAAGCGCCACCTATGGCATGGGTGTATTGAGAGTTTCGTTTACTCATCTCTTTCATAAATGGGGCATCGTAAAAAGTAAGTTGTATTAAAGCAATGATGGGTGTTCTGAAAATTTGGGCGTACCCCTCTCAAAGCATCGGGGCCGGGCTATCCGTTGCAATCTCCCGCCCAAAGCCGCGGGAGGATTTCCACTACAATCCCTTACGCGAAATGCATTTCATACGTAAATAAACATTCATATGAAAACATCGAAAGCCACTGTAGTAAAATTATCCGACTCTGAACAAGTGACGGCACATATTCAACAGCTCGAACCAGCTCTTGCCAATATCATCGAAACCATCCGGCAAATTATTTTAAACACCGATAAGCAAATCGGAGAGCGCATCAAATGGAATAACCCAAGTTTTTATTATACCGGCGAAATGAAACCCTTCGATCCGAAAGAATACAAGCGAGAAATAATTGTATTCAATTTATTCAAAGGAAAAATCATGCTTGTATTTCCAAGTGGAGCAAAAATCAATGACACCTCCGGATTACTTGAAGGCGATTATAAACATGGAAGACGCATACTCATCTTCAAGGATTTGCCCGATGTCATGTCAAAGGAAAAAGCATTGCAATCGGTGATAACGAAATGGCTGAAGTTCGTTGATAAATAATTCAGGTTTCAAAAGACTTATCCGCTAGCAACTAGTTGGGAACACTTCAACCAATACAAGACAAAATTTTACGGATGATTAGAGAAAATAAAATTGCTGATATTTGTTTCTAAAACCGGATTATCCAATAAATCTACATTCCCATCACCATTCAAATCAGTTGTGAAATAACCAAATTCAAAATTACTGATGCTCACTTCTAAAGTAGAAAGATCTAACAAGTCTATATTTTCATCTGCATTGATATCACCTGAATAAAATGCCCACACACCGGGTTCTACTTCCACCTGATTATTCCCATAGGCCTTACTTGCAGCTGTTGTAAAATCATAGGTTGTATTTGATGAAATGATGATTGGAATTGTACTCCAAGTTTGTATTGCATTTCTATGTATTACGACAATATAATAAGCGCCTGATAATGATGGGAAAGAGCATGCGGCTGTTCCGTCTGTATGTAAAATTGTTTTTGTAGCGGCAACGAATGCGTAATTATTTTCATCATGCAATTCTACATCAATTGAATCGGTCACGAATAGATTTGATGGTTCGCCTTGGTTCAGGAGTACCCGAGCCATTAAACCTGCGCCGATATAGTAACCTTGAATAAATAATTTTAAGTCGAGGGTAATAGAGCACCCCTCGTCTATCAAACCATTGCAATTATCATCTATACCATTGTCACAAATTTCTAGAGCATTCACATGCACATTGGCATTGGTATCATTGCAATCATAACCTAATGAGGTAAGAGAATAACCACTCGGCAAACTATTCCCATAACAAAAATAACCACCACCACCACTACCATTATATCCATCACCATCAACATCATCATAT
>JANNYV010000615.1:0-3138 GCA_031410275.1 Bacteroidota bacterium | reverse complement strand
TGCTTTCTCTTCTTTTGGAATATCAATATCCAACACTGCCCGGTTTAGTATTTGCATATTGTCTATACTAATGAGTGGAATACGATTTGCCTTTGCAAAAAAATGAGCAAAACTTTCAAAATCACTAATCACCAAATCCGGTGTAAAATTTTTGACGATAGATTGATATTTCTTAAAATTGGTTTGTACTTGTTTGGGTAAATTTTTCAAGGTCAATAACGTAGTGGCACCAACTGACACCACTGCATTTCGATATGCTAAATGAAAGCCTTCAATTTCATGAACCCTTGTTCCGAAATGCTTTTGTAAAAATGTGAAGGCACGGTCACTACTTACAATTTGCACATCATGCAATTGCGAAAGTAAATATTGTATAACTACTTTACTCCGTATCGCATGTCCCATTCCTTCGCCAGGCACTCCATATAAAATTTTCATGGTATCATCTTTTCATGGTTATGATAATCTTGTTAAGGATAATTGCTTTAGCATCTTACTATGCACAATTCCGACTTCTTCAAATTCTTCTCCAACTTTTGCATACCCTAACCTCTTATAAAATTCTATGGCCTCTTTTCTGGCATTCAGTTCAATGGTAAAATAATCATTCAGCACGCAAAAATTTTCAGCATAGCCAATCAAGGTAGAACCGATTCCTAATTTTTGATACATATCATCGACAGCCATTTGTCTGAGCTTCACCGTTTCCGCATCCAAAATTTTTAGCATCAAACAAGCAATTACTTTTTCTTCTTTCAACGCCACTATAATATACTGATCTCTATCTTCATCAAGTTCTTCATCAAACAAATTTAAACCAAGAGGGATTCGAAGCACACGGTTTCTCAGATCAAGTATTTGTTCGTAATAAGGCGATTCATAATTGACTACACTCAATTCCATAATGGCTATTCATTTCTTCTGAGATTCAAAGATAAGACTGAGAGCGATTTAATTGGTAAGAACATTGAATTTTGTTTTACAAGTTGTTCATGGTTGCCGTTTGATGCTGCAGGTTAACGAAGTGCATGAAGTGACGCAGGGTGAGGGATAGAAACAGAAAGCCCGGAGCGAGGCACGAGCGAGGACTTGGAGTGAATAGCCTGACCCCCAAGCAGTACTGTTGGCAAATTGGCAAGCGCTTTATCAATTGTAGACTATCTTTGCCAACGGGGCGCTTCGGGGCACCCCCAAAGAATTTGAAAAACTTATTTTCAAAACTTCATACAGTCAAAGTAGGTTGTAAACTATTTTTTATACCTTTCGATTTCTAAATAATTTACAACCATGGTAGTACACGATACCTCGTATAAAACAACCCGAAATTATGCAAGAGAAATGGATGACGGCGATTCGTTATCTGAATTCAAGGAACGTTTTTTATTTCCACAGCATAAAGGTAAATCTGTTATTTATTTATGTGGAAATTCCTTAGGCTTGCAACCAAAACATGCGAAAGATTATTTTGAACAAGAATTAAATGATTGGGCTGAATATGGTGTAGAAGGGCACTTTCAGGCGAAACGTCCATGGTTTTCTTATCATAAATTTTTCACTGCATCGTTGGCAAAAATTGTTGGCGCCCATGAAAATGAAGTAGTGGCCATGAATACATTGACAGTGAATTTGCATTTGTTGATGTTGTCATTTTATAAGCCGACTAAGCAGCGATATAAAATTATTATGGAGGCCGGTGCGTTTCCTTCTGATATGTATGCGATGGAGACACAAGTGCAACTTCATGGCTTTGATCCGCAGGATGCGATCATTGAAATTGCACCGAGGAAAGGAGAATATATTATTCATCATAGTGATATAGAAGCCGCCTTAAAAAAAAATAAAAATAAAGTGGCCCTTGTTTTATTTGGTGGCGTAAATTACTACACAGGGCAATTTTTTGATTTGAAAAAAATTACTGAATTAGCTCATGAAGCAGGTGCCTTAGCCGGATTTGATTTGGCTCATGCGGTAGGAAATAAAGTATTACATCTGCATGATTGGGATGTGGATTTTGCCTGTTGGTGTTCTTATAAATATTTGAACTCAGGACCAGGTGCAGTTGGCGGAATTTATGTGCATGAAACGCATACAAAAAATAAGAACGTATTTCGACTTGGTGGTTGGTGGGGACATGATGAGAAAACCCGTTTTAAAATGAAGAAAGGATTTAAACCTATGAAGACTGCCGAGAGTTGGCAAATGAGTAATGCGCAAGTTTTTAATATGGCTGCACACAGGGCTTCATTAGATATTTTTGATGAAGTGGATATGCGGACACTTGCCAATAAAAGTTATGAATTGACTGCCTACACAGAATTATTATTGAAACAATTGAGCAACTTAAAATTTGAAATTATCACACCATCTAATCCATTGGCAAGAGGTTGTCAACTTTCATTATTATTTAAAACAAGGGGGAAAGAAGTATTCGATCATCTTTTAAAAAATGGTGTCATGGCTGATTGGCGTGAACCCAATGTGATACGGATTGCGCCGGTGCCTTTGTATAATAGTTTTCAGGATGTGTATACCTTGTACGAAATTATGAAAGGGATGAAGTAGAGGAACGACAAATAAGGAATGAGAAATGAGGAATGAAGAATTAGGAGTTATTAATAAGTAATTATGACTTACAACTTACAACTTACAACTTACAACTTACGACTTACGACTTATGACTTACGACTTATAAAACTATGAGCAGAATAATTCTTGATGTACAAAATCTAAGTATCGATTTCCAAACAGAGGAAGCGTTTGTTCATGCGGTAAGTAGCATTTCATTTCAAATTGAAGAAGGAAAAACGCTGGCACTAGTTGGCGAAAGTGGTTCCGGAAAATCAGTGACTGCATTGAGTATAATGAAATTGCTGCCATCGCCACCCGCTACGATTCGGAATGGTCAAATTAATTTTACGATCTCTGAAAATAAACAGATTGATGTGTTGAAGATGAGCGATAAAGAAATTGAATCTATTCGCGGCAATGACATTGGAATGATTTTTCAGGAACCAATGACTTCTTTAAATCCTTTAATGAAATGTGGGAGACAAGTGACAGAAACAATTTTATTGCATAAAAAAATTTCGAAAGAAAAGGCAGTAGCAGAAACGTTACAGTTGTTTGAAGAAGTAAAAC
>JANNYV010000614.1:0-2449 GCA_031410275.1 Bacteroidota bacterium | reverse complement strand
AAAAAAAATCATGCGAAAAAAAATAGTAGCCGGCAACTGGAAAATGAATTTATTTATAGAAGAAGGCAAGACCTTGGTGAATGACATTATATCTCAATTGCCTTCTCTTACAGAAAATGAACAGAGGTATTCATACTTTCTTTTACAATGTCTGATACGCTGTCAAGATGCGTGAAAGGGCAACAAAGTATAACATGTTCATTTTCTGTAAGAGACGGCAATTGAGATATAATGTCATTCACCAAGGTCTTGCCTTCTTCTATAAATAAATTCATTTTCCAGTTGCCGGCTACTATTTTTTTTCGCATGATTTTTTTTGTTACGGGTTAAGGAGTTAAGGGATTAGAGGGTTCTTACGAGAAAACTTATTGCGCCAATGCAATGGTTCTACTTTTATACATAATCAACTTTTTTTATTTAGTTGTCTCGTCTGAACTGCTTTCCTTTTTGGGTTTTTTATTTTCGCTGTTCATGCCTTCGATAATATCTCTGGTTAAGTCTAAATCTTTATTAGCGTATAAAATAGAACCATCTTTTGAATAGGACAAAATATAATCGTATCCTTTTTCGATATTATACTTTTCGATATACTCATGCAAATTATCATGAATTTCTTTATTGAATGCTTCCTGATCTTTTAAAAATTTTGCACTTAAGCTTTGTCGTTTCATATCTAAATCCTGCTGACGTTGCATGAGTTTTTGCTGCGCTGCCTCACCGTCACTTTGCGAAAGGGTTCCGGCCTGCGCTTGCTTTTGCAGCGATACATAATCGTTTTGTAATACGTTAGCAGTTTTCTCTAATTCTGCATCAATACTTTTTTGACGAGCCTCGAACTCCACTTTTTTTAGTTTGAAATAATTATAATTTGCTTCGAGTGTATCAATATCTACAAAGCCTACTTTGCCTCCATTCAGCAACACTTCTTTACCAGTCGAATCGCGGTAGGTAATTTTTGGGGGTGGCGCTTTCTTCTCTTTAAATTTCATTCCGAAAAGAATAAACACTCCAATTAAAGCAAGGGCGCTGAATACAACAGATAAATTCTTCATATCATTTTATTGGTCGCAAAAGTAATAGATAAGCGTTTAAAAAATGCCTAATAATCGTTAAAAGAGTTTTAGATTATTGTGTGATTCGCTTATTCGCCAAGATTACACATACTAACTGTGTAGTCTAATAATTCTGAAAAGCTGAATCTTTTTGAACCCATTTTTGAACACATATTGAATATCCCGTTGTTGGCAGACAATGAATATTAGCCACAAAAGATGAAACAATCACTTCATATCATTTTGATGCCGCCAACAAATCAGCCAACGTTTAAATTCGCGAGTCATTTTTAATCATGTTTTATTGCTAATAAAAAACATTGTACTTACAAGTATTCAAAAAGATTGATTACCTTCAAAAATAAAATAAATCTTATGCCTTCTAAATTAATGGTACTTCTTTGTTTCTTATTCGCAGTGACCATTGCAAATGCACAGAGTTATAAAAATGATGCGAGTAAAAAATATGCGGCATCACCCAAAAGTAAGAAGAAAGTAAAAGAGAAAGTATACAAAGACAATATTGCAAAATTGAATATAAGTGGATTGATTATTAAAAGTGTCGGGCTGCAATACGAACGCAAATTCAAAAAGAAAAAGACGTTTGCATTTGGATTAATATATCGACCAAAAGGGTCATGGACCATTTCAAAATTTTATGATACTACTACCGCATCGACAGGCTTGAGTCAGGAAACAAAATTTATGTTGGCTTCAAGTAAATACAGAGCCTTGATGCTGACACCTGAACTAAGATATTATTTCAGTCGACAGGCACCAAGGGGTCTTTACCTTGCTGCCTTTGCACGTTGTTCGTTTGAAAAGACCGAATTCAATTTTCATTACAATGAAAACAATGACCCGGTTCAAAAAATAGGATTGGCTAATTTAAATGAAACTATGATAGGAGGAGGGTTGATGCTCGGTTTTCAGATTGTTACCCGAAAACAATGGACACTCGATTTTTGGTTTTTAGGTCCATGGATTGGTGACCGTTTTGCGCATTTAAAAAGTAAAGTAAACGGTGCCAATATTCTCGACCTCCAACAAAAATTTATTTCACAAGATATAAAACCATTATTAGGAAAAGAAACCGATATCAAATGGAATGAGAATGGCATTTCAACCAAATATAATTATTTTAGTATCGGTGCCCGTTTACTCGGAATTAATTTTGGCTGGAACTTTTAAGCAATTGAAAATGGACAATGGGTAATTGACAATTAAATTAGTTGATAATTGATAATTGACAATTTGTTATACTGTCCATTGTCCATTATCAACTGTCAATTAAACCTGAAAAACCCCCACATTCATCGCCTTTTCTATGGGGGCATGGTTCGCTGCGTTGATACCTTCAGAAATAACCGAACGAGTTTCAATCGGATCGATAATGG
>JANNYV010000613.1:0-2242 GCA_031410275.1 Bacteroidota bacterium | reverse complement strand
AATATTTCTGCTCAGACTGCAAATTCTGCTTGTTTCGATACAACGTTTTTACATTTGACTGTAAATAATAGTACATCGTCATCTTATGGGATAATAGCATGTGATTCTTATACCTGGTCAACAAATAATCAAACCTATACTGCAAGTGGTGTTTACATTACTACAATAATAAATTCATTTGGTTGTGATTCAATACAAACTTTAAACTTAACTATTAACCATAGCAACTCAGCATCACAATCCATTACTGCTTGTGAAAGTTATGTATGGTTAGGAAATACTTATACTGTAAGTAGCTCACCTACACATACCTATACAAATGTCATAGGTTGTGATTCTATACAAACTTTAAACTTAACAATCAACTCTAGTAACACGGGCTCATCATCAATCACAGCTTGTAATTCTTATACATGGAATGGTGCAACTTACACATTGAGCGGAATATTAATACATACATATACCAACGTTTGGGCATGTGATTCAATTCATTCATTAAACTTAACGATTAAACAAAGTTCATCTAGTAGCAGTTCAATGACTTCTCCTAATTCTTACACATGGGCAGTGAATGGCCAAACATATACAACAAGTGGAGTGTATTCCGCAACCCTTGTCAATAGCGAAGGCTGTGATAGTGTATTATTATTGAACCTGACTATTTTAAATACATCTGTGACCATGACTTTACAACATGTGGTTCAAATTTCTCCAACTGTTTTTGAGTATGATATTATGTTGACCAATACCGGCAATACTGCTCTTGCATTGAAAGGCTATACTTGCGGTATTAATCATGCGACAGGTATGAGGGGAACAGGAAATATCACACATACGTTTATTTCGAGGGATGCAACGCTTGCTGGCATTCCTCCGGTAACGCCGAGTTATACGGCATCGAGTAATCATTTGAGATTGATTACGGGCAATGCATCAACAGGAAATGAAGTGATATTAACGCAAGGAATTCCAATACGAATTGCTACGATGCGTGTCACAAACTCTGTTCCTTTTCCGACAGATTTTATCCCGGCATTTACATTGCAAACCGTCACTGCGATTGGCAAAACACAATGCGTTGCTACATGTATTGCCACACCACCCGGAATAAGTTACAATATCAATGGTACTACTAATGCCCCTTCTACAGGAACTTTGCAGGCATTGACCGGCGTGGTGAATACACCTTGTTTATTTTTAAATCCGGTGGCAACATTCAATATAACAGCATCGCAAAGTTCACCTGTCATTTGTATGGGACAAACGAATGGTGTTGCACAAATTACATTCACAGGGACAGGTTCATCGTCTGCATCAGGAATTTATTCATTGGATAATAATGCAGGAGTTTCTTTTTCAACGAATCCGTTTAGCGTTGCAAATTTATCTGCGGGTATGCATACAATTTCTCTCACAACAAATTATGGATGTACATCACAAGCCTTTGTAAATATTACACAGCCTTCACTGATTTCATCAACGGGCTTTGTGAGTGCATGTAATGCGTATACGTGGGAAGGCGCAACCTATACGGCGAGTGCTGCCGCATCACATTTGTATGTGAGCGCAGCAGGATGTGATTCGGTGAGGACATTAAATATTGTGATACATTACAGCAATGCTTCGACAGGCTCAGCAACCGTTTGTAATAGTTATACATGGAATGGTATGACCTATACAAACAGTGGCATTTATATGCAAACATTTACGAATGTTGAAAATTGTGATTCGGTTTTGACATTAAATTTAACCATCAAACAAAGTTCATCATCATCAACTTCTGTCAATGCATGCAGCAACTATACATGGCAAGGACAAAACTATACAGCAAGCGGCGTGTATGTGCAAACTCTTGTGAATGCTGCTTCTTGTGATTCGATAGCCACATTAAATTTGACAATAAATAATATTCATATACAGCAAAATGATACGACGATATGTGCGGGTGCAAGTATTACATTGAATGCGACTTCATCATCTGTCTCAAATAATAATCTTCCTTCTAATTTACAAAACGGATTGGTTGCTTGGTATCCGTTTAATGGAAATGCGAATGATGAAAGCGGGAATGGGAATAATGGAACGAACTATGGAGCGACATTAACGAGTGATAGAAATTGGAATGCGAATTCAGCTTACAGTTTTAATGGCAGTTCAAGTTTTATAAACGCATCTGATCCATCGAACAATTCATTTGATTTTATGGGCTCTCCATTTTCTATTTCTGTCTGGGTTAAGTCAA
>JANNYV010000612.1:0-5716 GCA_031410275.1 Bacteroidota bacterium | reverse complement strand
AGAGATAAGAGATTTGAGATGAGAGAATCCATGAATAAAAATATATTCTTAAACAATAAAACATAGTATATGAGCAACGCAGTAACAACAAATTATTTCTTTAACCGGGTTAGGGTGTATACACATTACTTTTATGAGTATGTACGCAATGGCGAATTGAGTTCGGCAATGAATGCTGTTTTATTTATGTTCACACGTAAATCGTATTCGGGTGATAAGCAAATCAAATCAGGTATGGGGCTTTTTCAAACAAGAAAAGGCACGCTCGATTTTCAATATGTAAACTATGCATATGAAATTGATGTGAAGCATTTTATTGAGCAACAGGAATTTGAAATTTTCTTTGATATTGGAGCTTGCCTTGGTGAGTATTGTATTTGGGTTGGTCATAAAGGGTATCGCTGTGTGGCGTTTGAGCCGGTATCGCATAGCTATACGATGATTAGTAAAAATATTTTATTAAATAATGTACAAGATAAAGTGACCGCCATCAATTATGGATTAGGAAGTACACATTCAGTTGAGCATTTCGAATTAAACAAAACGAATCCGGGTGCAAGCAAACGTGTTGATACGGCCAATGATGCTACTGAGAAATTTGAAATTAATGCATTGGATGATGTCTTTCTATCATTTGGTTTAACACAACAAACTAAGATATTGATGAAAATAGATATCGAAGGAATGGAAGTAGAAATGATTAAAGGGGCTAAAATATTCTTTCAATATTTTGACAATATCACATTGATCATTGAAGAGAAATTAACGGGTGAATCAAAAATTACGAAAGCACTCAATGAAGTATGTAATTTTAAATATGGTGCTGTTGACAATTTTAATATTTATGCAAAAAAAATAAGCAATCATTTATAGTTTATTATTCATCTTCAATATTAAACAGGGCATACCGCATTCCTATATTCACTGCGAACGTACTTCTTAGTCTGTCTTCAGCGAACATATCCGCATCTTTCTTCGCGATGGCCCCGTACAGATCAAAGTCAAAATCTAAGAATAAAGTTGGCACTAGCTTTAATTCGTATCCTCCACAAAAGCCTATAAATGGTTGAGATATTTTTAAATCCTTGAATGGAGAAGCGTAAAGCGAATGATCATAACTCTCTGTGATGGTATATTTTTTTGAACCAAAACCATAAGCCAATCCCATACCGGCATAGGCATTTTCTAAAGGCCATTTTGTTTCGGAATGTGCATTTCCAACATAGTATTTATAAAATATGGAAATCATCTCAACGGCTGCTGACGAAGTATATTTTGCAGTTTCACCTGTATTTGATACGGTTAAATTAGTTAAACCTACCTTGCCGCTTTTTTTCTGATTCGGAAAATAATCGAATGCGATACCTCCTGACATTCCTTTGTATAACGCTACATCGCCCGATACATAATACTTTGCTGACTTTGTAATTAAATCGTATCCTCCTTTAGCACCAATAATAATTTTTTGTGCTACTGCATTTGATAGAATAAACAACAAGACAAAACTTATTTTAATAATTTTATTTTTTTGCATAGCGTAAGTTGCATTCTAATTTTCAAATTTTCGAATTCTCAAATTTCCTCATTCTCAAATTTGCATTATGGATGTAATGAAAAAATAAAATTACTAATATTCGTTTCTAACATTGGCGTATCTAACAAATCAACATTACCATCACCATTTAAGTCAGTGGCATAATAACCAAAATTGAAATTATTAATTCCATTTTCTAAATAAGGAGCATCTAGCAAATCAATATTCTGATCAAAATTTAAATCCCCTGTATACAAACCCCAAACGGTGGTACTAAGTTGTACTTGATTTGAACCGTAGGCTTTATTATTTGCTGTGGAGAAATTGTATGAAACCGGGGACGGATTCATTACTACCGGATTTGCAGACCAAGTCTCCAATGCATTTCTGTGTTTCACAATAATATAGTACGAGCCAGTGATTGGAGGGAATGTGCAAAGTGCGGTTCCATTTTTATTTAAAATAGTTTTTTTTGTATACATCATTGCAAATGGTGAAGTGGCTGCATGCAATTCAACTGTGATAGAATCGCATGTTGTTGAAGCTGACGCAATACCTTGGTTAGCGAGAACAGGTAACATAGAATTGCTTCCGTTCCAATAACCTTGTATGAAACATGTTAAATTTAAGAGGGTAGGGCAGGTAGTTGTTGTTTTAATACTGGTTGTTATTGGTCCTGTTCCTGTTCCGTATCCTTCTGAAACTACATAATATGTACCGGCACCAAGACTCATTGAAATAGATGCCATCAAGCCACTACATAAAGGACCGTTATCATCATCAAAGGCAATTTGTGTTCCGGCACTATTTAATAAATGGACATAAGTATCGAAGGCTGAATTACAATGACTTATTTCTACGGTGGCTGAAGATGCTAAAGTAAATTTATACCAAACATCCGGAGCAGCCTGGTTATTGGCGCCTGCATAATTATTTGTGAAACAGTTTTGAAGAATATTTGTTTGTGTATTAATATAAGGTAATGTAGCGCATGGTGCTTGTCCAACAACAATAGGATTAGCAAAACTTGCACCCGGCACAGTAGCACAATTTGGTAAAGTTGTAAATGCATAAGGGCCTGTCCATGAACTAATCCCACTACCTGATGAAGTACAATTTGCCGCTACCCAAAATTCATATGTTGTATTTGCGGTTAGTCCGGTTGCATTAAAAGGGTTCGTAACATTTGGGTTTGATGCAATGCCTGTTGGTGCCCCACTACCCGGTGATGTAATATGTACATTCCAAAGTGTTTCAACGCAACCTGCTGTCCAACCTAAGGTTGCAGTACTTGATGTTATAGTTGAAACTGTTTGCAATGAAGGTTGCGGACAACCACTTGAAGGAAGAATGGTAATGGTATAATCTTCTGCTTCGCCATAATTATTTTGATATGTGCAAGGATCCATTCCTGCTCCACTAACATTATACATACAACGTACTCTCATTCTGTGTAACCCGAGCGATGCGTTACATGAAACCGTTACAGGAAATGAAGCTGAAGAACCTAACACACCAACTAATCCGCTACCCGCAACAATTGCGGTTGTATTTCCAATGGCTTCGTTTGCAGAAAAAGTACCATCGTTGTTGTAATCAATCCAAGCTCTATAACCCTCACCGTATTGACCTGCCCAAACTGTCATGCTAAATGTATTGCCTGCTTGCAATGAAGTTGTGAAAAGAGGATTGGTACTATTGCTATAATCTGAATAACCTGAAAGACCACCCGGGCAACCCGTTCCGGAATTATTATTCAATGTATTTAATTGCACTCTGGCAATTAAATCGCCGTCGAGGCAACCTGAGTTCGCTGTTGTTCCATATATGGGAAGACAATAGCAAACAACCGTACCAATGCTCATGTTAATTGAATTTGATGTAGCAGTGTTTGTTGAAAGGCAATTTAAGTTTGATGTCAATTGGCAACTTACTATTTGTCCGTTGGTTAAATTTGATGTTGTAAAGCTTGGGCTGTTTGTTCCTGCATTGACTCCATTTATTTTCCATTGAAATATCGGTGTTGAACCTTGGTTTGTAATGGTGGCAGTAAAGGTGACATTTACACCCGGGCATGATGGATTAGAACCTGCAGTTTGTGCAATAGAAATTGTTGGTACACTATTTAACGGAATAACATTTACTGTAATGGCCGGTGAAGAAGCTATAGAGGACCCACAATTTGTTGAAACTGTATATGTGCCGGAAGCATGCACCACAATAGACTGAGTGGTTGCGCCGGTTGACCATAAATAATTAGCTGCAATATTTGCAGACAAGGTAACACTATCGCCTGAGCAAAATGTAGTAGCACCACTTGGTGTAATAGTAGGTGAAGCATTTTGTTGTGTCAATGTAATAGGAACGGCGACCCAATTATTTGTCTCATTACTTTCAAGAAAGTTGTCATTCGGGTCGGTGATAGAAACGATATAATAGGTCCCATTACAGACATTCACCAAAGGAATAGGATCGTTTAAACCGATACTGTATACATCATAATTGCCTGCATAAATCCCCTGCGTTAATCCACAACCCGTGTGAAATCCAAGGTTTTGATTGGGTACGGTTGTGATAATATTGCCTGCCATATCTTTACATTGCCCATTGTTTCCAACACAGGTTCCGAGGTTAATTAGACAGAAACTTTGTTTAGAGCCAGTTCCTATAATAGGCCATGTAGTCGCATCCGGATTAGAGGTTGCGCTTCGTAATGTATAGCTGGCAAAATTATCGACATGTAAATGTCCGTGTGATGGATGATAGGTCATCATGCCGGCAATGCGATCATAAAATGAAAGGGTATCTGTACCGGCTACTTTTTGATAAATACGTTGTTTGATTACATTATGCATCTCAACACCCGGAGGGCAAACAGTACCGCAGGGTACATGTGTAACGCCACAAAAACAGGAGTCAATTCCATAAATTTCTAAAGGCCCATAACCAATATTAGGTGTTGCATTTGAAATATATAATGCACCAGGTGTTTCATTATGATTAAGAATAATTTCTTTTGCTGAAGCAATCATATCAGGTAATAAATCGCAAGAAGATGCGCCGCCCGGGCATACACAAGTTGGACAAACATAAATTCCTGTTGGGCCACTTCCAACACCGGTTCCATTATATTGCGGTGGGTTATTTGTAAATTCTATACTGGCATTATGAACAGAACCGGTATCGGATGCCGCAATATCTTGAACAATTAAATACCAAGTTCCATTGGGGTTTTGTCCGTTATTTAGAAGGCTGGTATGTTCAAATGGTTGAAACAAACCATTATAAGGTGGGGTTGTGTTGCTAAATAAAGTACCATCGACACCAACGCAAGTTCCTAAAAAATTATCTGCACTACCACCGGTATTTTGTATAAGTGTTAGAGAATCGCCATTGGGTGAAACAATACGAATAATTAAATCGGCATCATAAGTATGTGTAATGGTCATGCAAATATGAGCCAAGCCAAAGGTGGTATCAATGACTGAAGGCAAGCCACTCACAACAATAGGAATAGAGTCTCGTTGAAAATCTAAGATGGGAACATTCCCTGCCCATGAAGAGGTTTGTGATTTCGCAAAAAAAGAAAAACAAATAAGAAGACTGAGGAATAAACTTTTTTTCATCTATAGTAATTTTAGAGGAAATAAAGGTACTCAGAAATTTTGAAAATGAATATTATCAATTGTATTGCTATTCGAATATGCTATTTTAAAATAGCGTTCGTTATCAAGCGGAATATTTGAATATGCGATGCGCGAAGGATAGTAGTGGAAAGCCCGGAGCGAGGCACGAGCGAGGACTTGGAACGGATAGCCTGCCCCCAAAGCAGAAAAGCAATAAGAGCTTGATTAGACTGAGGGTATCATTGCTTTTCGCTTTGGGACGCGCCAAAAAAAATAAAATGAATTAGAGGAAAATATTTTAATGATTAAGGATGAATAGAAAAAATAAAGTTATTGATATTTCCTTCTAAAATTGGGCTGTCTAGTAAATCAACATTGCCATCGCCATTTAAATCTGTTGCAAAATATCCAAATGCAAAATTAGCAATATCGGTTTCTAAATACGGTGCATCGAGCAAATCGATATTTTCATCGCCTTCAATATCGCCACTGAAGAAAGCCCATATGCCGAGTTCAACTTCTGTCATATTGCTTCCGTATGCTTGGGTTGAAGATA
>JANNYV010000611.1:0-13000 GCA_031410275.1 Bacteroidota bacterium | reverse complement strand
GAGGTGTAAGGCATAGGCCGTAAGTAAAAAGTAGAAAGACAAGACAAATTTGAAAATAAAAATACAGAGTCAGCTGACCGATGTCAGATGTTAGGAAATACAGTGGAAAATAGTTTTGACTTACAACTCTCAACTTACAACTCTCAACTTTTACATCTAGTCGAAATCTCCTGACATCGAATATCTAACATCTAAACAAAAAACACACAGATGAAAAATCTGCGACATTTACGTTCTGAGGAAATCGAACAATTGGTAAAACAACTAGACGAGAAACCATACAGAGCCAAGCAAATTGAAGAATGGATTTGGAAGAAAGGCGCTTCCTCTATCGACGATATGTCGAACCTTTCTAAACATATTAGAGAAAAACTAAAGGAAGAGTATTCGCTCAATAAATTAGAAATCGATCATACGCAAATCAGTGACGATACCACGATCAAAAACCGTTTTGTATTGCATGACGGTCACTTTGTCGAAGGTGTCTTAATTCCAACTGATACACGCATGACTGCTTGTGTTTCGTCGCAAGTTGGTTGCAGCCTCAGTTGTAAATTTTGTGCCACCGGTTATATGGAGCGAAAACGCAATCTCGATTTTGATGAAATTTATGATCAGGTAATGCATTTAAATCAACAGGCCGAAAGTCATTACGAAAAACATTTATCAAATATTGTGTTCATGGGCATGGGTGAGCCTCTGCTCAATTACAGCAATGTATTAAAAGCGATCGAAAAAATAAGTTCACCCGATGGCATGGGTATGTCACCCTCGCGTATCACCGTATCTACAGCCGGTGTAGCCAAGATGATTAAAAAACTCGCTGACGATAAAGTCAAATTCAACCTCGCTGTTTCCTTGCATGCAGCAAACGATACGAAGCGAAATGAAATTATGCCTATCAATGAAACAAACAATCTGAAGACATTGATGGAAGCGTTGAATTATTTCTATAAAGCCACAAAGAGCCCCGTCACATTTGAGTATATTTTATTTGCAAATTTCAATGACAGTATTGAAGATGCCGATGAACTGATAAAAATTTGCAGACAAGTTCCAAGTAAGGTAAATATTATTGAATACAATCCGATCGAACTCGCCACATTTGCCAAACCCGAAGAAGATAAAGTAGATGCATTTATGCAATACCTCGACAGAAATAAAGTAAACGCCCGACTTCGCCGAAGCAGAGGAAAAGATATTGATGCTGCCTGCGGACAATTAGCCAATATCGATCATCCTACTAAATTGTAAAGCATGCCAAAGAAAATAATACCTGTTCCTTCTGACTTTGCCAGACCCAAGCCGGGCGCCTATCAGAAGAAAAGCGAAGAGACGAATACGCCCGGAAAAAAGCCGGTGAAAAAAGCCTTCAAAGGTGATTCAACAGCCCGGAAAAAATTTGATGTTGATAAGCGAACCAATCCGGGAAGACCTGAAAAAAGTTTCGGAAGCCGTGCCGAGATGCCATTCAAAAAAGACCGTCCGACCGGTTTGCCGGGTCAGGCGCCTCCATCGAAAGAACGTTTAAACAATCCGTACAGAAATCATCCGTTGGCAGCCGGTTCAAAATCATCGAAGAAGAAAGATGCTTTGCCTGAAGAAAAAAAAATTGAGCAAATGCCCTTGAATAAATTTATTGCACATTGTGGTATTTGTTCACGACGTGATGCCATTGATTTGATAAAGCAAGGCAAAGTAAAGGTGAATGATAAAATAGAAAAAGAGCCAGGATATAAAGTGCTCAATACGGATATTATTTTGTACGAAGACAAGCGAATAATTGCACAACAAAAATTGGTGTACTATTTGCTCAATAAACCCAAAGATTTTATCACCACCACTGATGATCCGGAAGGAAGAAAAACAGTGATGGATTTATTTAAAAATGTAACCGATGCACGAATCTTTCCTGTAGGGCGTTTAGACCGAAATACCACCGGCTTATTATTATTGACGAATGACGGAGAGCTCACACAAAAATTATCGCATCCAAAACACAATACCAAAAAAGTATATCAGGTTGGACTTGATAAGCCCTTGAATAAAAATGATTTTGAAGCTATCGCAAAAGGACTCACCTTAGAAGACGGCTTGGCTGAAGTAGATGAAATTGCTTATATCAATCCGAAAGATAAACGAGAAATCGGCATTGAAATTCATAGTGGCCGCAACCGAATTGTTCGACGCATTTTTGAGCATTTAAAATACGAAGTAAAAACATTAGACCGAGTGGTGTATGCCGGACTCACCAAGAAAAATATACCTCGCGGAAAATTTCGCGAGCTAGACGATAAGGAAGTTATTTTTCTGAAACATTTTAAGTGATATTACAAGTTGTTGGGTTAAGGTGTTGTGGGTTGTAGCGAATTTGTTAGCCATGTTCTAAACGAATTTAATCAGACATCAATGCTGTAGCCATTTAGTTTTTCAATATTTATTTTCTGGTACAATTTCAATTAACTTACAAAATACATATCCACTTCTCCTTTATTCTTTGCTTCAATTTTCCCTCTGTATGTACAATTAAAATGTTCCTTTACCAAGGCATACGTAGCTTCACTAATATTTACCTTACCCGCTTCACTATTACTTTCCATCCGGCTTGCGGTGTTTACAGTATCACCCCAAATATCATAGGCAAATTTCTTTACGCCAACAATACCGGCAACCACTGGGCCGGAATGAATGCCAATTCGAAGCTGAAATTTTCCGTTGTTTTGCGCCATAGAGGATTGTATTTCTAATGCGGCTTTGACCACTTGCCGGGCATGGTCTTTTGTTTCATTTGGTAAACCACATACTGCCAGATAAGCATCACCGATTGTTTTAATTTTTTCTAAACCATGCCGCTCCACAATCGCATCGAAGGCCGTGAAATTTTTATTTATTTCCTGTACCAATTCTGTCGGACTCATTTGTTCACTAATACCGGTGAAGTTGACAAAGTCGGTAAACATTACCGTTACATCATTATATTGTTTGGCAACAGAGGTTCCGGTTTTTTTTAATTCCTCGGCCACTTCAGAAGGAAGAATATTTAATAATAGTTCTTCTGATTTCTTTTTTTCCCGTCCCGTTTTTAACAGCCCGATATAAATAGCACCGGCAAGTAAAAGAAACAAAATAGTTCCTCCAATAAAAAAATTTCGTTGTGTCGATTTTATTTTATTTTGATTATGAAGCAATGCAATCTGATGTTCCTTATTTTCTGTTTCATACTTCGTTTGCATTTCTGCAATTTGTTTTACTTTTTCAGTACTTAAAAGCGAATCGCTAAGTATCGAAAATTGCACATGATAAGCATATGCTTTACTAAAGTCTTTTTTTAATGCATATGACTCGGCAAGGTAGTTATAACAACTTGCCACCTTATGCAAAGCCGAAGATTTCCGCGCCAATAAAAGTGATTGATTCAGAAAATAAATCGCACTATCGGGTTGATGAAGATTTTTATACAAAACCCCCATATTCGAATACCCGAGAGCCATATCATCAGTCATATCTAATTTGATATATAAGTCTAAGGCCTTTTTAAAATATATTTTTGCCTGCGGATAATTTTTCAACCAATCATAACAAAGACCGATATTGGTTAAGTTTTGTGCATTCGAACCCAACTCGCCAGATTGTGTACTCATGGTATCTATATGCCGAAAATAAACAAGCGCATTGGTATAATCCTTTGCATAAAAATAATGATGACCGATGCCATCGTATGCAAATAATTTACCTTCTTCGTAATTCATTTGTTCGGATAATTCGGCAGCCTTCAAATAATTTTCAAGCGCCTCTTTGTGATTCTCATATTCACTATTTAAGCCACCGAGAGAATTATAAATTTGCACAATATGGATCGAATCATTGATCTGCCGGTTCAAACGCAAGGCTTCATACAAGGAGGCAAATGCCGAATCTTTTTTACCTAATGACTGATAAATATAACTCAACAAAATGCAAGCACCGGCCGCTCCTTTCGAATCATTTATTGATGTGCGAATATCAAAAGCCTGTTTAATAACATTCAGTGCTGTATCATTTTTTCCATTGGTATATAAAATAGATCCGATACGAATCAATGCACCTCCGATACCTTTTTTATATTGCAGTTTCTGAGAAAAAGCAAGGGCATTTTGCGCAAGAAAATAAGAGGAGTCTTTATTGGTGTTCTGAAGCAACATTGAACGGGAGAGAATTTCATTAATCCCGGTGGTATCAGTTGGGCTCGCAAAAACACATTCAACTTTCACACTAATGAAGAAGAGAAGTATGAAGAGTGCATATTTAAACATTGCAGAATGTGTTGGAAAAATTTGCCCGGTTAATAAGACGGAATATAATAAATAGGCGTGTTGATTGTTCTGTCATAGTCCTCCGGATTAAGCGGATCATTCACCGAATATTTTGCATACACTGTAGTATACTGACCGAAGGCAGATGAAGCAATAACCCCGATAGCCGCATCCGGATTAATTTGTGTACTATCTGACCGGATTTCACCAATCAGCCCGCCCATATTTAAAGAATCTTCAATAATAGGAAATGAATTCGCATATCCTCCTGTAGGAAAATGCGCCATGACAACCACAAAATAATTAGCAGGGTGCTTTAAACTTTGCACTACAAATGGAACACAAATCACAGAGGTCGTACTCAATATTTCAACAATAGGCGGGTGCAGTCTATTCGGATCTCCACCAACTTTATTCCCTTGTGAATCGGTAATCGTAATTGATGAGGCTCCTTTCACCCGGTCCATTCCTTTTTGTATCGTATACACCGGCAATGCATAGGTAGAATAACCATCGCAATTTTCATCTGTCTGTGATTCAGTAAACACCCCTGAGTAAGTATAATTAATGGCAGTTGAGCTTCCATCGATAGGCGGAGGAACAATTGCAAATCCGGACAAATCGGTACCGGTCGGAAGATCAATTAGAATAAGATAATAATGAACGGTTTGGTTGTTGTAGGGAGTAATAAGCGCTCCTCTTACATTGAGATCAAATGTTGCCATAGTTGTTAGATTTAATGACTCAAATGTAATAATTTTTATTTCATTTTTTTATTCATTTTTGTAGCCGAGCATGGTACCAACATGCAGCCTGTGTCGTGCTGTCCGTTGCAATCTCCCGCCCAAAGCCGCGGGAGGATTTCCACTACCATCACGGCTAGTTGTCAGCAATAGAATCTGTATTCAGCGTCGAAGTCATTTAACGTATCAAGCCCTTCAAAGGCGACATCCATCAGCAACGGGCAACGCCCTATGCGATGACAGAAACCATGACGTTCAAGTTTTGGAATTTTGGATTTGACTTTTTAGAATTTCAACGAGTCATGTTCAAATTCCTTGATTATATTTGCCATTCAAACAAAAAACAGAAAACAATATATCATGGGTTTATTTTCATTTATTAAAGAAGCAGGTAAAAAAATATTCGGAAGTCACGAAGAAGAAATTGCTAAAAACCCCGGAGTGCAACCCGATGTCATTGCCGCCAATCAGAAGGATGCCGTGAGAGCTTATATCGATAAAGTAGGATTGAATATTACGAACTTTGATTTTACATTAGATGGCAATGGAAAACTTACCTTAAGCGGTGAATGCGCTACTAAAGCTGACTATGAAAAAGTAGCATTAACCGCAGGAAATATTCAGGGGATTAGCGAAGTAGAAAATGATATGAGTATCGCATCAGAACCGGTGGCGGAAGAAAAAGAAAGTACATATTATACAGTCGAAAAAGGTGACAGCCTTTGGAAAATAGCAGCAAAAACTTATGATGACGGTTCAAAATATCCTGTCATTTTCGAAGCTAATGTACCCATGATAAAAGATGCAGATGAAATTTATCCGGGGCAAGTATTAAGGATTCCTACTTTGTAGAAGAACTTATTCAAGCATACTGATGTAGTAAAATTAATATTTTAAAATACTCTGAAATGCTTTGTTAGCAATACTTTCAGCCTTTCTCATTTAGGTGGTTGAAAGACAGGCGAAAAATATTTTTTGAAATTTATTTGCATTTGTCAACATCATGTATTTACCTTTGCCCTAGTTCTTACCACATTATTTATCAAGAAAGGTAGAGGGAATGGCCCGATGAAACCTTGACAACCTGTCCGTGTAAAAGCGAGATAAGGTGCCAACTCCAACTCTTCAGCAATGAAGAGAAAGATAGAAAGAAACGCTAAAAAATAGTACGTACACAACAATATTCAAAAGCTCTTCTGACTGTTCAGGAGAGCTTTTTTAGTTTTATAACTAAAGGCTCTTCTCACGAACTTTTTTGATAAATACATTTTTAAAAAATTAAAATTATTTATCATGAGCAACAACACACAAATCATTCATTCAATTCCTGTTGATCCCTTGACAGGTTCTATCTCCGTTCCCATTTATCAAACTGCCACATTTGTGCAAGAAGCACCCGGCGTGCACAAAGGATTCGATTATGCACGCAGCAATAACCCAACCAGAGCAACGCTCGAAACAATTGTTTCGAAATTAGAAAATGCTCAGGCAAGCGTTGCTTTTGCAACCGGGCTCGCCGCCATTGATGCCGTCTTAAAATTGTTATCATCGGGTGATGAAATTATTGCGGTTGATGATATTTACGGAGGCGCATTCAGATTGTTTACACATGTGTATCAAAAATTTGGCATCAAGGTGCATTATGTGGATACCACTGATGCAGAAAATATTCTCGACTATATCAACGGCAATACAAAACTGGTTTGGTTAGAATCGCCAACCAATCCGACATTAAAAATTTCGGACATTCAAAAAATTGTTACGATTGCCCATGCCTATAATGCTTGGGTAGTAGTTGACAATACCTTTGCAACACCCATTGCGCAAAAACCCATTTTGTTGGGCGCAGATATTGTGATTCATAGCGGTACAAAATACTTGGGTGGGCATTCCGATTTAGTAGCCGGATTAGTTTCTGTAAATACGAATGAGCTTGCCGAGAAAATAAAATTTATTCAAAATGCATCCGGCGGAATTTTAGGTCCGCAGGATTGTTGGTTACTCATACGCGGTATTGAAACAGTTGGTCTGCGCTTTCGACAACAATGCCTGACAGCGCAGGTACTTGCTGAGTTTCTGCAAGATTGCGACGAAGTAGAGGATGTATTTTATCCGGGATTAGTATCACATAAAAATCATGCGATTGCAAAGGAGCAACAACATGGTTTATATGGCGGCGTTATTTCGTTTACATTAAAAGGGGATACTGAGGAAGCGGCCACAACATTTGTAAAAAGTACGCATTATTTTAAACTCGCAGAAAGTTTGGGTGGTGTAAAAAGTTTGATTTGTCAACCATCACAAATGACCCATAAATCCATTCCGCGAGAGATACGCATTCTATCAGGTGTGAAGGACTCGCTCATTAGAATTTCATGCGGTATTGAAGAGACGGATGATTTGAAGGAAGATTTAAAACAAGCTTTTTCAAACGTTGGAAGCGCAATAGGCGTAAGGCAAAAGGCCTAAGGGGCTCTTCGAAATGAACGACATGCGTGCTTTTATTGTGCGTTAGCGATAGTAGTGGAAAGCCCACAGGAAGGCCATTGCAGAGGTTTTGTGCGAAGAATGGCCGGCCGAGGACTTGCAACGGATAGCGCGCCCGAACGCCCAAAATATGTACTTCCATTTTTTAAACCGACTTCAATAAGTTGATGTTATAAAGACAAAAAATAATTACAAAAACATGAACAAAAAATTAAATATTGGCCTCATAGGCTTTGGCGTTGTTGGCGAAGGAGTGTATCAGGTATTGCTGAATACGCCTTCGTTACAGGCGACGATAAAAAAAATTGCAATTAAGCATCCGGATAAAAAGCGACAGGCGCCTTCGGATTTATTTACGACAGATGTCAATGAACTTTTGTATGATGATGATATCCATGTGATTGTTGAATTGATTGATGATGCAGATGTTGCCTATAAAATTGTAAAGATGGCGCTGCAACAAAAAAAACAGGTGGTGAGTGCGAACAAAAAAATGATCGCCTATCATTTGCCTGAGCTCATTGCTTTGCAGCAGGAGTATGATGTGTCACTTTTATATGAAGCGGCTGTTTGCGGCAGTATTCCTATTATTCGAAATTTGGAAGAATATTTTGATACTGATTTATTGAATGCTATTTCGGGAATCGTGAATGGCTCAACAAATTTTATTCTAACACAAATTAAAGAGAAAGACCTTCGGTTTGAGGAAGCCTTGACATTGGCGCAGCAACTTGGTTTTGCAGAAAGTAATCCTGCATTAGATGTAGAAGGAATAGATGCGGTAAATAAACTCAGTATTTTGTTGAAGCATACGTTTGGCATTGATGCCTTGCCAACTGAATTGCTGCATAAAGGCATTACTCAAATTTCATCAAGCGATGCGCAATATGCTTCGGAAAAGGGCTATGAAATAAAATTGGTGGCGAATGCATTTCGCATTTCTGAGCATGAAGTTGTTTCTTATGTGATGCCACAATTTATAAAAAGCAGGCATCAATTATGTCAGGTAAAGAATGAATACAATGGCGTGTTGCTAAGTTCGACATTGGCAGATGAGCAATTTTTATACGGCAAAGGTGCAGGTCGCTATCCTACGTCATCAGCGGTGTTGAGCGATATTTCTGCATTGAGGTATGGGTATAGATATGAATATAAAAAATCGAAACAAGAAAAAAAATATTCGCTCAGCAATGATTTTTTATTGTCCGTTTATGTGAGCTATGCCGACGGTGCCTTGATTAGAATGACCGATTTTGAATGTGTCAGAGAAAAATATACCGGTGCCAATGGTCATTATCTCATTGGCGATATCCGTCTTGCAGATTTGCTGAATGCTTCATGGATACATGATACCGGAGTTTCGTTGATTGAACTGAGAGATGCGGGAAATGGAAAGTAATAGGCTCAAGAAAAACTTACACGTCGTTGAATTTTAGTTAGCCTTTTCTAATTCCTTCCAGGCAATAATACCCCCGGTTAAATTTTTTGTGTTTGTAAATCCTGCTTGTTCAAGCATTGCACAAGCTTGCATACTACGCACGCCACTGCGGCAATGCACTATCACCTCTTTCTCTTTCCAATCTTCTATTTCATCTAGTTGCATACTCATTACCTTTCCTAATGGAATAAGTAAAGCACCCATATTTACATCGGTATATTCATGAGGTTCACGAACATCAATAATATATAATTCTTCGCCCGCATCTTTTCGTTGTTTTAATTCTTCAACGCTTATCAGTTTCATTATAATTTATTTATTTTTTTTGAAATAGAATTCCCTTTCGAATCTGTAAAGACCAACATATAAACTCCGGGTTGAAGCGTATGAATGTCAAGCTCATTCTCTTGAATAGATTTTATACCTATCAGTTTCCCGGTGATGGAATATATACTGCAGTTCTTAAAAAATTCCATTGATTTGATATACAAAATATCTTGCACCGGATTCGGAAATAAATCAATACTGGTTACTTCATTTTTTATAAGTGTTGATACTGCAGTCGGAATAAATGTTTGTCCTACAATAGGGCGCAACATCACACTGCCATTGACAGTAGAAGAATACCAAGTACCATCTACATTATAGGATAAATGTTGAAGGCTTGTATTTCTATTTACATCGAGACCATAATAAATACTATCGCTTCCAAAATTAGCGGGTTGTGTGATACCAATATAATAAGAGCCTGTATCGAGATGTGTTGGTGTATTAAATGCGTAACTCGAGAAGCCGTTGTAAGAGGGCTCGTATTGAACCTGATACAAATCGTCTTGAAGAATGATCGAATCATTTTGCCCAATACTGCCTAATGATTTATAGAGCACAATTGAAAAATATTTGCCGGAAGCAGTTGGCAATTGTGGACCGAAATGTACCATCAATCCGCGTATAGTATCGGGTTCGTTTAAAGTAAATTTCAAGGCTGTTTTTGAAGGGTAATTGATGGCAGGTAATAAAAAATAAGATTTCTCAGCACTCCCATCATCATAGGCAAAATAATTATCAAACACACAATCATTGATAATGGTATCATTCTGTTTTCTGTCTGTTGCATTGACGGCGGGATAATAATATTTATTTCGAATGATGACTTTGCTTTTGTTTGTTGGTGCCGAATAGCTGATTGGATAGGAAGCAAAAGATTGTTGTAAATACGATTTAGCAGCGATCGTCGCAGCGGGAAGGAATTGCGTATTGATAGCCGAAGATGAAAAGAATTCTGTGGCATCGAGTCGCACATCAAGTGAGTTAGGAACTGCATATCTATTCTGTACTTCTACATCTTGTGTGCTTGATTTTTCATTTGCCTGATTGAGTATAAAATGTCGGTAAGGCATCGAACTATAGGTTTTTAAAATAGAAGTTGGGTCAATTGAAAAGGCCACATCATTCATGATACTGTCTGCATCTGATCGGTTTGTATCAAGCTTGATATAATCTAAATTCCAATCATCATCATTCGAATTTAATGAAGCGATATTCACAAAGCGAAATTGAAATGAGTTATGAAAATATTGAGCATCTGTCAACGGCAACATTACAATTTTGAACCCTTGTAACGTGGTTCCTCTAGTTTCCCATACACGTACCCAATGGTTTAAATTATTTTTGAAATATAAAAAAAGGCTGTCTGTCGATTCGGGTGCGAACCCCAAGCCTTGAGGTTGATAATAAAAACTCAAATAAATATTGCTACTCGCCGTATAGGTTGAAAGGTCTAAAGGCACTGAGGTAAGGCTGTCAGCTAATCCGGCATTGAAGGGTTGTGAAAAATAGGGACGACCATACTGATTGAGACCATCTAATGTGGCAACGCCTCTGGTGACAGGTGTGGCGGTCATGGTATTATTCACATACGCTTCTTTATCTTCCCATAAGGTTGCATCAGGGTATGGGCCTTCATACGAAAAATCATCAATAAAAGGTAAGAAGGCTCTAAGTTTTTTAGATTGGTATCCTTTGATATCAGGGTTCGAGTAAGCAGCATTTGCTTTCAACGGAACAACTACTTCTTGTGCATGCACATTCATTACAAAAAGTAAGAACAAGGAAAATGGTATGTAGTATAGTTTTTTCAATTAATTAAATTCGTCTGAGATATTAGTACTTTTTTTTTCTGTTGCCGGCTTGGGTTTTGGCTTGGGCTTATCTCCGGTACTAACGTTAGAAGTGCTTGATTTTGTATTGCCTGCCTTGCTATTATTTTTTAATGCTTTCGGATCAATTTTGGGAACTGAATGAATATTCATTCCGGGAATTAATTTTTGCTTTTTTAAACTGTCCGGAATTTTCTCTTTCCTTGATGACTGCAATGTGCTTTCAACCGGAGCTTGCATACTAGGATCGAGGGAATCATCATCACCAATAAGTTTTTTCGAACCGGGTTGATTTTGATCTAAAAGTTCCTGTGATGGCTTTTGTAAAATCCGCACATCAATCATATCTCCTTCGGGAATTGAATTTTTAAAATCCAGTTCATTCAATGCCTCCGGTTGTTGCATATAAATAATAGCATTATTGCTATCCGTAATTTTTCCTTCCCATACTGTATTTAAAGAAAGTGAAAGTGAATCGAGCAAGGTTTTTGCTTGCGCCCAACTCATTCCAATCAGATTCGGAATATCTTGTTCACCCGATAGACCTTCGCCAACTACTAAATCTATTTTGGTTCCAAAAGGCACCAAAGTTCCAACTGCAATAGGTTTGCCATGTACCCATTGTTCTAATATAGCTCCTGCCGCCACATCGGGTCGATAGCTGGTATCACCCATTTCAAGATTATAGCTATGCATGGTCAGCAACGCATTGCGGAATGACATGTTCACTAAATTGGGCATTTCAATAGAAGGCGGTGTTTTTCTGTTGACCGTTAGAAAAATAGTTCTTCCAACTTTTACAGACATGCCTGCTTCAGGTTCTTGAAACAATACTTCTAGCGGATCTTTATAGGATTGATATGTCGAATCTATGGTAATTCTAAATCCTTTGGCCTCAAGATCTTTCACAGCAGTACTTAATTTCTTTCCCATAAGAGAAGGGACAACTGTTTGTTGACCATGATTCGTTAGCCAGTCTAGGGAATTGAAAAATAAAAATAATAAGCCTACCACTATCAGGGCAATCAAAATTAAATTAAATAAGAATGATTTTTTTAGCACGTACTATTTTTATAAGGGGTAAAAATAAGGTAAGAGAATGTAAAAACAGGTATTTACAGAAATTTTAACCCGCCGCATTTTTCAACGCTTCCTCTATCAACGCGCCATAGAAATTCACCAATGTCATACCTGAGGCTCGCACTTGTTGGGGAACAATGCTATTCTCACTCTGACCGGGTATGGTATTAATTTCGAGAAAGTAAAGATGATTTGTATTGTCTTCTAAAATAAAATCAACACGGCAAATGCCTTTGCAACATAAGACATCATAAATTTTCTTGGCCGTTTCTGCAATCAGTGTGGCGGTATGTAGTTCGAGCTGTGCGGGTGTTACTTCATTGGTAACACCGGGCGTATACTTCGCTTCATAATCGAAAAATTCTTTGGTACTGATAATTTCGGTAACAGGCAATGCAGTCAAGCGTCCGTTTACTTTGTATACACCAATACTAAACTCTCGCCCTTTGACAAATTCCTCCACCATCGCTTGCGATTCAATGGCATACACTGCCTCCAAGGCGGGTTGCAATTCTTCTCTTGTTTTTACTTTCGTTGTTGCAAGGCTTGAACCTCCTTCCGCAGGTTTTACAAAAGCAGGTAACGAAATATGTTGCAAAATTTCATCCGGTGTAAGTTGACTGTCCTTGCATACATGCAGCGATTTAGAAACATGCACCATATTATTTTGTGCAATCACTCTGTTACAAAATATTTTATTAAAGGTTAATCCTGAGACAATAGCACCACACGATGTAAATGGAATATCAAGCATTTCGAGATAGCCTTGAAACTTGCCATCTTCGCCGGGGGTACCGTGCA
>JANNYV010000610.1:0-1569 GCA_031410275.1 Bacteroidota bacterium | reverse complement strand
CGCATGCGCGGTCTCGCATGGCGCGACTTTCATCCGCGCCTTCGTCATCTTGAACACGTCGGATTGCGCATCCCTTACCTTTCCCCACAAGACCTCATCCATTGCAAAGAGAACAGCGTCCGCGAGAAAGACACTCTTCCAAGCCTGATTATGCGGTGGAAGATAAGGGTGTAACATTTAAACAATTAAATATTACTACCTCTATTGATTCGTTTGATGTGAGTGTGATAGTTTACAATTTAGGGAAGTATATAAAAGATTCGGTGAGCGTATTTATTAAACGTACACTTCCGAACGGAATAGAAAATTATATTCTGAATAAAAAATATCCTGGTATTGCTTTTTCGGATACTTTAAATATACGAATTGCTGTGCAAGGTAATTTGGGAATTGGAGATAATTCAATCGATGTTATTATTGATCAAGAAAATTTTACGGATGAAATTTCAGAAGCGAATAATTCTGTGAAGCGTGTATTCTCTATTTATAATGATGATTTGGTTCCGGTATATCCTTATGAATTTGGTATAGTGGGTGTACAAGGTGTGACATTGAAAGGCTCTACATTAAATCCGTTTGCAGGACTTAAAACTTATCTGATGCAAATTGATACAACAGAATTATTTAATAGCCCTTTACTTACTAAGACCGCTATTACAGAAAAAGGTGGCGTTATTAAATGGCAACCACCAATTACGTTACGCGACAGTACAGTTTATTATTGGCGTACTGCAGCTGATACCTCTGTTACGAATCCTTTATTTAAATGGTCTTATAGTTCATTTATTTATATTGATGGTAGTTTGCCTGGATGGAATCAAAGTCATTATTATCAATTCCAAAAAGATAAATTTGCAGACATCTATCTTGATTCGACAAATAGAAATTTTTCATTTGTAGGTGTCAATAAAAAACTACAGGTACAAAATGTTTGTCTTTATTCACCGGCTCCCTATTTTTATGAATGGCCTTTGTATCGTGTCAAAATGAATGGGGTAAAGTTGTATGATGATGGATGTGCTCCGCTTCCTGGCTATTCGAGTTTGCAAATTATGGTCATCGATACGTTGAATGGTCAGCCGTGGGGGAATGCTGCAGTCGGCACGGGTGGTCGTTTTGGAAGTGTCGCACCTTGCAGGGCAAGCCCGGACCCATTCTTTGAATTTCCGTTTAAAACGGCAGCAGGGAGGAAATTAATTATGGACTTTTTAGATTCGATACCCAATGGGTATTATATAATGATGCAGCCACGACTTTGTACAAGTCCGGGGTATGGTGTGAACAAATCGTTCATTACAAATTGGAAATCCGACACAACGATATATGGCTCAAATAATTCATTGTATCATAAAATGTATAATCTTGGATTTACCATGATCGATTCATTTTATAAAAACAGGCCGATGGTATTTTTTGCAAAGAAAAATATTCCAACATCCGCACAGCAATTTGTAGAAGCAGATAGTACAAAAATATTGAATGCAGAATTTGACTTTGCCACCTATTTATACGAAGGCAAAATCACTACCAATAAAATAGGACCGGCAAAAGCCTGGGATCAGTTTAAAC
>JANNYV010000609.1:0-3191 GCA_031410275.1 Bacteroidota bacterium | reverse complement strand
GTTTTTTGAGAACGATCATGATCATCCCATTCTTTATTGGCCATTAATAATGGTACGGCTACCAAACAAAGACCAGTAGCAACCAGAGGCGACATTGCTCCGATTTTTAACCGCTTAAATAAATCACTCACCAACATAACGCCTAGCCCTATCCATATCGCGAATGCATACGTTGCACCTGCATAGGCGTAGTCACGCTCACGAGGTTGAAGTGGCGTATTATTTAAATAAATAACGGTTGCCAAACCGGTGAAGAAAAATAATATGGCGATAATAAATAAATTCCTCTTGTCATTTCGGTAATGATATATAAGTCCAATAAGTCCTAAAATAAATGGAAGAAAATATAATTCGTTTCGAGCCCGGCTATCACGAACACCTTGCGGCATTTTATCGACATCACCCATCCAATTTTGATCAATAGCTTTTATACCTGAAAGCCAATTACCGTTTTGCGGTTCCCCTGAAATATTTTGTATATCATTTTGTCGTCCGATATAATTCCAACAGAAATATCGCCACCACATCTGCTTAATCTGATAATTGAAAAAGAATTTCAGATTGTCACCACTACTTGCCTTTTCACCTTCCGCCAATCCCAAATAATTTTTATAATAACTCACATGGTTTGGGTCATTGCCATCATAAATCCGTGGAAAGAAACGGGTATCTTCCGGGTTATATTTATAGGCATCTTTTTTTTCGCCAAGTTCTTCATACATTTTTGCACCTTTCCAATATTGCATTTTCCCGTCTTCCATGTCAATTGGTTTTGAATTAAAATCCGGACCACTGATCAATGGCACTGAACCGTATTGTTCACGTTGAAGATATTTAATTAAAGTCACCGCATTATCAGGATTCGTCATATCGAGCGGCACATCAGCATTTGAGCGGATAATGGTTTGAAAAAATGCAGAGTACCCAATTAATATAAATAAGAAGCAAAGGGTTCCTAACTGAAAGAAATACCGGTTGATACTTGGAATGTATCTGATTACTAAAAATAAAATAGCTAAAAATAATGTGAACCCAATTTTAAATCCTACAGGAAGTGCAGCCAAAATAACCAATACAGCCAACACAATTTTGACACTCATTAAGGGTAATAAATTATTGTCTCCTTTTGCCCAACGGAGCAGAAAAAATATAAATGCAGCCAACACAATCAGAAAAATAAAGACGCCACTGTTAAATGGCAAACCAACACTATTGACAAAATAAATATCTAACTGAGAAGCAATAATTGGAATCACTTGTATAACGCCATATTGTATAAATCCGGTAATGACACATCCAATTAAAAACGTCCAAATCGTTCCCCAAGTAGTAACATTACATTTTTTGAAATAATATACCATAGTAATTGCAGGAATCGCTAACAAGCTTAATAAATGCACTCCAACGGACAAGCCTATAACGTAGGCTATGAGTATGATCCAACGATCGGCATAGGTATCATTATTGTTTGTGAGACGGTCTTCCCATTTTAAAATTGCCCAAAAAACAAAGGCAGTTAAGAACGAAGACATGGCATATACCTCACCCTCAACAGCCGAAAACCAAAACGTATCAGAGAACGTGTAAGCTAATGCACCAACAATTCCTGCACCTAATATTTTGAACAAATTCGATTGGTCTATTTCTTCACCTTGCTTTACCACAATACGTTTGGCAAAATGGGTAATGGTCCAAAAAAGAAATAAGATAGTCAACCCGCTACATATCGCCGAAAGACTATTCGCTGCAAAAGCTGCATTCTTCATTCCGAAAATAGCTACAAACAAACGGCCTATCATTAAGAATAATGGAGCACCGGGAGAGTGAACGACTTCCAATTTGGCGGCACCCGAAATAAATTCTCCGCAGTCCCAAAAACTCACTGTGGCCTCTTTGGTCATCATGTACACTGTGCATGCTATAAGGCAAATGACCCAGCCTACGATGTTATTAATTTTGTTGTAACTCATGTTAAATAGTATATAAGGAGGCAAATATAAAAAAAGGAATCTTAGTATTACTAATTGTTTTACGTTAAATAAAATGAAATGCATTTAGGTATAAGTCGAAACGCTTAAGTCGAGGACAAGGGCGTTTGAATAAAGGCAGAAGATAGAAGTGAAGCAACATACATTTTCAATATTCAAAATACAATGCAAGGTAAATGCAGTTTTCTCAAACACTCAATATCCTGCTTTTTCTCATATCTCTTATCGCACATCTCTTATCTCTCCCTATATTTGCACTCAACAACTTAGTACGCATGTTTGATATTGAACCAAAAGTGATTGATGAAAGTAAACAGGGAATGGCCCTTACATCGGTCACACATAAAAATTCTGACAAGAAATTTTATATTGAAAGCTATGGCTGTGCCATGAATTTTAATGATAGTGAAATTGTAGCATCTATCTTGCATGACTCAGGCTATGGTGCCACTAAAGATATTGAACAAGCCAATTTAATATTAATTAATACATGTTCTATCAGAGATAAAGCTGAACAAACCATTCGTCATCGTTTGATGCATTTCAAAGGATTTAAACGAAAAAATAAATCGCTGTTGATAGGTGTACTTGGTTGCATGGCCGAACGATTGAAAGAAAAATTATTGGAAGAAGAAAAATTGGTTGACATTGTAATGGGGCCCGATGCCTACAGAACATTACCCGCATTGATTGAAGAAGCTGAGGGTGGACAAAAATCGGTGAATGTTTTATTGAGCCGCGAAGAAACCTATGCCGATATTAATCCTGTTCGCCTAGATGGCAACGGTGTTTCCAGTTTTGTGAGTATCATGCGAGGTTGTAATAATATGTGTAGTTTTTGTGTGGTGCCTTTTACTAGAGGACGAGAACGAAGCCGCGATGCAGATTCGATTGTGCGTGAAGCCACAGAATTATTTGAAAATGGCTACAGAGAAGTTACTCTTTTGGGGCAAAATGTAGACAGCTACCGATGGGAACATGGTGCCACAAATGAAGTAGTGAGTTTTGCTAATTTAATGGAACGGGTCGCTTTGATACATCCAAAACTTCGCATTCGTTTTAGCACCTCGCATCCAAAAGATATTACAGATGATGTCCTTCATACAATAGCGAAGTATGAAAATATTTGCAATTATATTCACTTGCCTATTCAAAGCGGAAGTACCAGAGTGCTTCAGCTGATGAATAGAACCTATACGAAAG
>JANNYV010000608.1:0-2217 GCA_031410275.1 Bacteroidota bacterium | reverse complement strand
GTTCCAGACAGCCACTTCGTCTAATATGCCGTTTAACTTAGCATTTGCCCCATAATACGAACCATATAAAAAAGAATAACAATAGCCCAAACGCAGATACACCGAACCGTAGACTGAATTGATATTTGATTCACTTGCAATATTTGTTACACCCACATTTACGCCATTAATATAAAATGTAGCCGACACATTTTTTACAAGTACAACGGCTATATGTGTCCAAACATTACTTGGTACATTTCCAAAAACTGGTTGTGCAGAATTGCCCGCATTATAGTAACCCAATTGATTATTACTATTAATAAAAACACCTGCGCCATTTGAAAAATAAAAGAGACCATCATTGTTCCCACTATAATTTCTTTTTACCCAACATGAAAAAGTTAAGGAGTCATTTATGTTATTATTATTGTTTAAGTAAGTATAAAGATTTTCATTGTTGCTAAATTGCATCGCATAGTTTTCATCAATAATTCCATTACAATTATCATCAATTCCATTGCTAGCATTTTCAGTAGTTACATAATTAACTAAAGCATTATTGTCGTCGCAATCGCCGGCAACAAGCGCGTAACTCAATGGCGCAGTGCTTGCATTTGTAGCACAAACATTTTGCAAACTACCCGTTCCGTATCCATCTCCATCCGCATCTACATAAAAAGGAAATGTTTGATGCATGGTATTGTCATTGTCGTTACAATCATTCGCACCAATAATATTATTGACATAACCAATACCCGGTGATGCACACTGATTTACGGCACTACCTACATAATAGCCATCGCCATCAGCATCGAGATACCAAACTGAAGAGGTGACTGTTACTTGTACTTGAACGCTTTGCGTAATCCCGCAAGCCTCTTCGATACGCACAACATAATTGTGTATGCCTATTGCAGGTGTATCAGTTAATGACGATGTACTACTGAGCGAAGTTGTCATGTTGCTATTGGCATCATACCATGCATAAGTTGCACCGCTCGCGAGTACTCCTCCATTGGCACTCAGTGTAATGGACGTTCCGAAACAAATGGTATTGCTTGGACTCATAGTCATAATCGAAACGGGTGCTGTTGAAAGTATAGGACAATTATTAATTTCTATAAGTCTTGGAGAATTAGGCACATTAGATGTTTGATTATCCAAGTCTATTTTTTTAGTGCAGGTATTGGTGTTATAATCATACTCAAATTCAACACCATAATTATTGATACCACCATATCTTGTAATGCCATAAAGTTTGCCATTTGTGGCTTGTTTAAGGATGCTGACCGGGTAAGAAAAATCTGTGAAATCATATTTCTTTGTGTATGTATTGCTTGCTATATCATACTCAAAAATAACACCACCATTATTCGCACCGCCCAATGCAGTCATGCCATACAATTTCCCATTATATGCTTTTACTAAAGCTCCTACACCTTGTGAACCTGATGATGTACTTAAAGTATATTTTATAGTAAACACATTGTTGATATAATCGTATTCATAAATTTCACCATATCCATTTCCGGTAAAACTAGTAATACCATATAATTTACCCGGTGCGCCTTCTACTAATCCTTTTAAATCTGGACTGTAGTTACCAACCAAAAAGTTTGAAGTAGGAAAATTATGCTTCACTGTATAGGTATTGCTTACATAATCGTATTCAAAAAGTTGAGCACCTGTGTTGGTATAATTGTACAGTAAGGATGCGGTTGTTAATCCATAAAGTTTGCCGTTAGCTGCCTTTATCAAAGACTCTCCGGGCGTTTCAAAAATATCCAAATTTATTTTAGGTGTATAAACATTGTTTACATAATCGTATTCATAAATAACAACTCCACGTGCAGGGTTGTAACCGTTGTTACCTCCTTGATAATAATACCCTCTTTTGTCCATGCCATATAATTTTCCATTTCCTACATCTAACATCGAGCCAACCGGTAAAGAACCTAATGTATCATTTAAATCAATTTTTTTAGTATAAGTATGGGTGCTATTATCATATTCAAATATGACACCTCCTGCATTTTCTTTTAATTGGTAAAAAGTAATAAAACCTGAAGCTGAATCGTATTTTGAACAATCATTTTTACCACCATACCTTGTTGTTCCATAAAGCTTGCCATTGGAAGTTTGCACCAAGCCACCGGTCGGTGCAGCACCATTATCGGGTCGCGAAAAGTGCACCTTTGCTTCAATACTATTGGTATTTATTTTATATTGAAACAA
>JANNYV010000607.1:0-4404 GCA_031410275.1 Bacteroidota bacterium | reverse complement strand
TCCCTTTTTCGAGTCGTAGCTATGCCAAATGGGCGAAATGGCAGTCTATGTTTTTAATAGACATCAGACACAAAGACTGCCCTCACGTCGAGAAAAACTGTGGTTGCTTATGTCCCTTTAAAATAAATATCTGCACACAATTACTTGTATCAATACATGAGGAAGGGGGCGGTGAAGATACGATAACAGCATAGTTACCTGATACTGTTGCCACATAATTTTGATTGGTTGCCCCTGAGATAATGGTGTTATTATCGCAATTCAACCATTTATAATTAACCCCTGTGGCATTGGATGAAATTATTGCTCCACTTAATGTCGTTGTTGTATTCAGTGTATCAATGAAAAGATTCAATATCCAATTGCTGTCACAGCCTGATACATTGGTAAAGGTTGCCGTATAAAGACCCGACATTGTATACGTCATTCCCGAAACAGACCATGTATATGGACTACAAGTGCTTTGCGATTGGGTAAAAGGCGGGCTGCTATTCAATGTAATATGCAGGGTATGCACAGAATCGCAACCAGCTGCATTGGTAAATATATGAGTGGGATTCGCACTTGCAGTATAAGTTACACCGAACCATGTATAACTGTTACAGGCAGTTGCATTTGATGAGCCGGTGCTGCTGTATATAATTGTAATATTCATGGTATGTATAGAATCGCATCCAATTGAATTGGTAAAAACATGTGTCGGATTTGCACTGTTCGTATAAATACCATACCATGTATAACTGTTACAGGCAGTCACATTTGATGAGCCCGAAGTAGCAGGGAGTATAGTAATTGATACAGGATTTGAATTGCTTGTCAACCCTGAAGAAGAACATGTAACTGCACAATAATAATTTCCACCCGTTGTAATTGTTGAAGCATAAATCGCATTCGTTGCACCGGCTATGGCACCCGTACTGTTATACCATTGATAGGTGGTTCCTGTGCTTGCACTGTTTTGAATTGAAAAACTCACATATCCTCCTGAACAAATAGTATTTGAACTTGCTAACGTATTACCTGGCGACGGCATTCCTGAACATGGATTACCTATATATGTAATGACAAGTTTTGGAGGAGTAGCACCACTGTATCCATAAATATTAAACGAATTCGTGGAACCTCTTACATAACCTATATTCAGCGAGCCTCCTGCATTCGCATTAATAAAAGAAACACCGGCCGCGTTCAGTGTTACTAAATTTGATGCATTGGCTATCCACGAAGCGGTATTAAATGAACTGCCGGAGCTACAACTTGCATAAAGAGAAGTACCTGTCATTACAAACGGATCGCCCAAAAATCCATACAAATTATTGTTGGCTCCAGATGCTGTTGAACTAAATGTTGTGAATTGAGCATCAACAGATATAATAGTTACACCTGAAAGCGATGAAAGATCGAAAGTGGCCCAACCAGTATTAGCAGATGAATTAATGATAACCATGTCGCCATCATTTTTTATTCCGGTGGAATTTACCGAGCCTGATTTATATGAACCTGCAGAACCGGTACAAGTAATGGTTATAACATTGGCTTTGGAGTTTGTGCTTATAATGATGATAAACAAACTTAGCAGGCATATGCCAATCCGGTTTAGCTTTCGGGGATTAGGTCTCTGCTGTATACGTTCATTTTTATGATGAGATAAGCTACAGTGTACCCTATTGTTACGACAGAATTGTTTCATACTTAGTTATTAAATGTTGTTTCAAATTTATTGACTCGCCTGATACTTTGTAAAGAACTTTTGGGAGATAGATTCCAAAGACTAATGGAGCCGCTTCTGATTATAGAAGAAAATAATTATTCAATCCCCTATGCAAACTTACAGCATCTTCACGTTTATACAATAGTTGGCGGTCTTAATTTCTGAGCCTCTTCTCTTATTCACAACATATGGTTTGTATACTGTGAAGATAAAAAATAAGAATAGGGGAATTGCTTCATATAAAATAATGAAGGGAGAAAGTATGAATTATTTCGACACTGCTTCTAAATGAGTTTCTGCTTTCTTTATCATGTCCTTACAAAAAGGAAGATATGTCGAAATGAGTGCAATTGTTTTTGGTGCGATCGGTTCGATATAGGTATATGATTTCGATTCGGTTTTCATGGCAGGTTTCAACAAATGAATTTGATTTGCTAACCAACAAAACGTACTGATAATAAACACCACAAAGAAAGTATACAACAAAGCTCCCAATATATTATTGACCCAGCCGAGAAAAAGTTTATCAAGTATTCCTTCTGCAAACTTCACTAACATTCTGAATAAAAAAATAGTTCCTAAAAAAAGTATCACAAAGGAAATCAGCATAGTGTATTTGCTTGTCACAAGTTGCTGCACAAATAAATACTCCGATAACTCACTTGATAATTTCAATGCAATGATAACACCAAGTAGGACAGCAACAAATGAGCAAACTGCCCACAGCAAACCTTTTTTCCATCCGCGTATAAAGGCAATGATACCTAGTATAAGAAGTATACAATCTAGTACCATGAGTGTATGCTAAGCTAATAATTCTTTCACCAAAGCCGAAATCATTTTTCCGTCCGCCTTGCCTGCTAATTGTTTCGTGGCAACGCCCATCACTTTTCCCATATCACCTGCACCGGAAGCATTTGTGGAAGCTATAATTTCTTTCAGTGTTTCACGCAATTCATTTTCATCCATTTGTTTGGGAAGAAATTTTTCAATAATCGCCAATTCATCACGCTCTTTTTGTGCAAGGTCTTCACGATTTTGGGTGACAAAAATCTCCAACGAATCTTTTCGCTGCTTTGCTAATTTTTGAAGAATTTTAATTTCATCATCTTGCGTTAATTCACCATTTTTCCCATCGGCTGTTTTTCCTAATAAGATGGCCGATTTAATCGCACGTAATCCACGTAATCCGGCTTCATCTTTAGCTAGCATGGCCGTTTTAATATCTGCATTCACAGTGAGTTCTAATGACATAGTATTCTATTTTAATGTTCGTAATTACAATTGATTTTTTTTCGTTTCCTCTTCCATTTTCTTTTTCATTGATTTCGAAAACTCTCTCATTTCACTGGCAAGTTCTTTATGATTGGTGGCTCGCTCATAGGTATCGGCCATGGTCATCATAGTTTGAAAAAAGAAATCGTCCATTTCATCAACCATCATTTTTTTTGTCCAAAGGTCAATACGAAGCGCGGCGTTTTCATTCACATCCCAAATACTAAGCATAAAGGCTTTTGCTTCTGTAGGCTTAGCTACACCGCCTTCTGCAGCCTGCCAGTATATTTTTTCAGGAACTTTTTGTTCATCTAATTGTACATCTAAATGTATCGTTGATGTATTGCTCATATTATTTTTTTATATCAGAGCGCAAATATAGGTAATTTGAAAATTTGTAAATGAGAGAATTTGAAAATGTACGATTCCATAATTGAAGTATGGCTATAATTTATTCCCAACATTGAAAGAGTAAACAGCAATCATTTAATTTCTGTACTTTTTTATTTTACATAAAAATCGAAGGAGAATAGAAGACCTGCTGCTTTTTGTTAAAACCTCGGACAACCATAGGTATTTGCTATTTCATTCCCGGCCTTGTAGTTCCCTTGCAGGATAAGGGATAATTCAAATGCACCAAGCCCACCATTACTTTGACTTAAATCAGATACTGTATGATCATAACTAAAGGTCACTCTATGTTGACGAAATTTATAACCGGTGGCAACGATTAATGCGTCTTTGTTTCTATAAAATGCACCAATTAAAAATTCATTATTGCCTGCTACTCTGTTTTCGCCAACATTGACATTAAACATAGCGCCGGCGACTAATTCACTTGCCTTCTTTTGCCGGGTATAATAAAACGAAGGATTAATCATAAATTTATCACTTGCCTTATACGTCACATCCACATTGGCTATTGGGCGCATGCCTACTTTGTTTTCTGATCCATAAAAAGATTCTACAGGTTGATTGATATTCCGTGCACCACCGCTTACTTTTAAATAGAAATTATTATTGTTGTAATACGAAAAATTGACACCAATACTCAAGTCTAAAAAACTTGCTTTTTCCCTTGTATTGGTTTCATTGTTTGATATATTTTTATTGAATGAAAATTCATCCCATTGTACATCGAACGTTAGCTTGCTAAAATCAACACTTCGTTGGTTATAACCTGCTCCAAGTCCGGCAGACACACTCGATGTTTCACTTGTAAGTATATGAAAGGCCAAATTGGTTTGAACTTTTGTCAAGGATAAATTTCCATTGCCCGCCACATCTCGCCATACAGCAATGCCTGCACCTAACCAACTAGTCTCCCATTTATTCCGCATCAAACCACAATCAGCAAAAATGCTGAACGTATTATATGGAACCGGAACCGTAGCCCATTGATTGCGATAGCTTATTCC
>JANNYV010000606.1:0-3667 GCA_031410275.1 Bacteroidota bacterium | reverse complement strand
ATATTTTCTTTTGGACAAATATTTTTAAACCGCTCGTATGTCCATTGAATCAATGATTTTCCGGTACCCAAAATATCCAAAAATTGTTTCGGATGATCGTTTCTACTTTCAGGCCAAAACCTGCTTCCAATACCACCGGCCATAATGGCCACATAATTATTTTTTAAACTCATGCTATAATAAAAATCTAAGGTACTTTAAATAATCAAAAATTTAAATCTAAATTCCAAGGACGGAATTATACAATAAACGTTGCATTCCTAACATCTGACATCTGACAACTAACATCTTTGATATTTACTCATCCACTTCACTTCTAATGTTCTAATCGCTTCTTTTTCTTTTTTTGTTTTATCACCAAATCCACTGATATGCAAAGCGCCATGAATGATAACCCGCAACAATTCATCCTTATATTTTATATCAAGCAGCCTTGCATTCTCTCTCACTCGCTCTATGCTGATATAAATATCTGCCAATATAAAATTGCTTTTCTTCTCTGATAAATCAAACGTGATAATGTCTGTATACGTATCATGCTGAAGATATTGCGTATTCATTGAGAGCAAGTCTTCATCACTTAAAAATGTATAACTGATATTATTTTCTTTTCGTTTGTAATACACAATAAGTGTATTGATAAAACTTCCCAGCTTTCTTTTTTGCGTAAGGCCCGAACGAATCATATGTTCATTAAACCGGCAACGACTTGATACTATTTTCTCTTCACTGTTTTGCATAGAAGTATATTACAAGGTTGCAATCGTGCTCACACCATTTTGAACCACATCACCGATACGCACATTCATTGTTGTTCCCACAGGCAAAAATAAATCAACCCTCGAACCAAATTTAATAAAACCTAATTCCCCATTTTGCACGGCAATATCTTTTTCTTGCGAATAGGTAACGATACGTCGAGCCACAGCACCGGCAATTTGCCGAATCAGAATTTCGCATTTCGTTCCTTTCACAACAATCGTGCTTCGTTCATTTTCTGTACTCGATTTTGGATGCCAGGCAACCAAAAATTTTCCCGCATGATATTTTACATATTGCACGATGCCGTTCATTGGGTAACAATTTACATGTACATTCAAAGGCGACATAAAAATAGAAACTTGTATACGCTTATCTTTAAAATATTCTGTTTCCGTTGTTTCTTCTATCACCACTACTTTACCATCACAGGGCGAAATCACTAAGTTTTCTCCTGTGGTTTGAACACGGGTTGGGATACGAAAAAACCAAAACACCCAAAAATATAAGGAAGCGCCAAGCAATAAAAACAAACTAAAGATAATAGGATAGTTGCTTAACAACATTCTCATGAATAAAAGGAACAAGAAAAATAAAACCGAAGCCACCACACAATACAACCACCCTTCCTTATGTATTTTCATAAATATTTTTTGAACTGCGAAATTAAAATTAAAAAATGCATTATCCTATTTATGACGTAAACAATATAAGAATGATTTTTTTTTGGATGTCACCGACACTGCTACTATTAAGCTGATGGGCGATGGCACCGTTCATCAATAGTACTTCTATTTAGCTTCACGGATTGTTAGTTTGTACCTAGCTTTAGACTGAATTTAAACATAAAGACGCTATGAAATACAGCGCAAAGAATACAAAAAAAATTTCTCTAGTAGGCTGCTTTGCGTTTTTCGCGAAACCCTATGCGCTCTTTTCGGTTAAATATATTCTTTCAGCTCAGTTATATCAATAGCTGTCATAAATTAGTCTAGCTGAATATTATGAAATCAAGCGGCCTCAATATAATACCAATTTACGCAAGACGAATCTATTGGAATTACTCATCTCCATTCTCAATATTAATAATGCTCGAATTTACTCCAATGCGAATCCCATAAACAGGGTTTTGTAAATTGTTGTATCCGGCCACAGCATCTACCCGAATAAACCGCAAGAGTTTAATGCCGATATTTTCAAGCCCTGCCGAGAATTCGATATAATTATTGTCTTTGTTTACATAATACGCATTACTGCCCGCAACCAAATACCATTTCAGTCTTCTGAACAAAGGAATTTTATTTGTCAGTAAACCATAAAAATGATGTTCGGCATGAAGGGTTGTGAAAAATTTCTCTGTATTGCTATTGGCATAATACGAAGAAAGCTGAAAACTGTTTAAATATTCAGAAGCCAATACAATTTGATTGCCATTGAAGTGTGTATAATCGGCTACATAACTTTCTTCATTTCGTATAAAACCACCGACTGCCAATTTGTATGAAAATGTTCCCCACAAATGAAGGTTCATATCATCCTCCATATCTACTTTCCATCTGTCATAATTGACATCGCTGTTGAGTATATGTAAACCTTTTGCATATTGCGCCATGAATGTCGGATAATTTGAACTCGTTGAAACAATTCTGTCCGGATACTTAATATATTTCCTTCCCGGTTGATAGCTCGCAGAAACGCTTGCTATGATGGCCTGATGTCTTGGCTCGATTGTATTCAATTGTTCAACCGGATAATTTTCGGTAAAGGATTCATATTCATTTTTCCGAAATGAAAATAAGGTACTGTTATACATCGGCATTCGATCCTGATAATTTAATCTGCCTTCTATCGAAAGTCCATTGATATATTTATGTGTGACCTTCGCATCACCGAACCAAGCCTGATAGAGCTTCAAATAATTAAAGCCGTAAAAAAGGGTATAGCATGAATTGATGAACGCATTCACCGGTTCGGCATTATTATATTGAAATACATATCGACCACCCGATACTTTTATCGTTGTTTTGTTGGTCTTCCCCAAATTATAGGTTGTAGTCAACTTCGCATTAAACTGTTGGTTACTGAATCCGTATCGCATTCTCAGATTGATGTTGAATGCTCTGTCTTTATCTATCTTTTTTCTGTATCGGATTCCGTATGCATAGTTCAGTCCTTCGGCGGTGTTCCAATTAATTTGTTTCAATGCAATAACCGGTGTTGTACTAATCTGTTGATCATGTTTAAATGAATTACTATAACCACTTTCGATAATTTTTTTGAACGAATTTTTTTCGGGTTGCGGTTTTATACTATCCTTCTTTGCCTTTTCGGCTATTTCAATACTGTCTTTTTTTATATAATCTTTTACCTCGTCAGTGTCTAAGGGCACAGGGCGCAGGGTTTCCCAATATTCCTTTGTTTGTATAAGGGCATTTTTGTCGTATTCCTTTATAAATTTATCGAAGGTTTTTTTGGTGTCGTAATCAAAGACATAATCTGTAAACACATTCACAAAATTACCGCTGAAACCAAAACCCAACATTCTAAATTTCATTTTAAAACTTTGATCTTTCACCATCAGTACATTCTTTACAGGCACAAAAATTTGTTTGATCTGTACAGTATCTAATATTTCTAACTGATGATTTTTATCAGCAATTAAATCAACGCTATAAAGTCGCCATTCATTTTCGATAATATTGATGGTACCGGCAAACAACGGTTCAAACTTTCGCCTTGGAATCACTTGAATAATACTGATTGTTTTTCCGTCTTCCTGATAGGTATCTAATAATTTGTATCTATAATTGAGCATGGCCGTTTCTGCTATTGGTGAAATAAATCCACGTGGATTTAATTGCTCTCCAATCGTTACATTATTATCATACATATTTACAAACAAGGGTTC
>JANNYV010000605.1:0-8339 GCA_031410275.1 Bacteroidota bacterium | reverse complement strand
CATTCGCCTCCGGTGTACCCGTTCGTTTAGCAACTATGCGAGTGACTAATACAGTCAATTTTCCTGTTGATTTTAATCCCGCACTTGCGTTGCAAACTTTAACAGCATCCGGTAAAACACAATGCATTATTGCCTGCATACTCACTCCTCCGGCAACGAATTATGCAATTAATGGTATGGGAAATCTTCCGGCTACAGGTACGCTGCAATTATTAACCGGTGTTGTAAATACACCCTGTTTTTATCTAAGTCCTTCTGGAACTTTTACCGCAAGCAATACGGCAACGACTGCAGTTGGTTGTTTTGGACAAAGTACAGGATCAGCGCAAATCACATTATCTAGTACGGGCTCAGCTGCACCGGCAGGGACTTCCGGTACATATAAAATAGACGGAGGAAGCAATATCGCATATTCTTCAAATCCATTTACTGTAACAAATCTTTCTGGAGGAACACATACTATTACTGTTACTACTTCATATGGTTGCACCGATACGGCAGTTACTTTTATTGCTCAACCGGCCTCTCCAATCACTCCAACATTTTCAACAGTCTCTGCATGTGGAAGTTATTCATGGGGCGGAAGCATGTATAATGCAAGTGGTGTATATGTGCACACATTTGCAAGCGCTGCTGGATGTGATTCAATGAGTACACTAACGCTTACCATTAATCAAAATACAACAGGTTCATCCACTCTTTCTGCCTGCGGAAGTTATTTATGGAACGGAACAACGTACACTGTGAATGGCAATCCTACACATACATACACAAGTTCATCAGGATGCGATTCGGTGCATACATTACACTTAACCATTTTCAACAATGCAAGTTCTTCATCAATCACTGCATGTAATAGCTATACTTGGAATGGAACTACTTATACAACCAGTGGTGTTGCCACTCATACGTATACAGCATCATCAGGTTGTGATTCGGTACATACATTAACCCTTACAATAAAGTATTCAACATCATCTTCGAATACAGTTTATGTGGTGAGCAGTTACCTTTGGCCTGCAAATAATGTGACCTATACAAATGGGGGTGTGTATACCTATACAACAATAAATGCTGTTGGTTGTGATAGTGTTTTAACCTTAAACTTAAATGTATTATCACAAACAACTTCGGTGGTAATGACCTTGCAAAATGCTGTACAAACAGCACCCAATGTGTTTGAATATGATGTGATGCTGACAAATACAGGTGTCTCTACGATTGCATTAAGAGGATATTCGTGTGGTGTGAATCATACCGCCGGAATGAATGGTGGTGGAACCATTACACATACATTTGTTTCAAGAGATCCAGCTCTTGCTACCTTGCCTGCAGTTTCTCCGGGTTACACAGCAAGCACAAATCATATGCGTTTGACAACTGTTAACGCCTCTGCAGGAAATGAAGTGCTATTAACAGCAGGTATTGCTTTTCGTTTAGCAACGATGCGAATAACAAGCACCGTGAATTTCCCTGCTGATTTTAATCCTGCATTAAATTTACAAACCATTGTCGCCACCGGTAAAACAACCTGTATCGCCACCTGTTTAGTAATTCCTCCGGGAACAAATTATGCAATCAATGGTGTTGGAAATTCACCACTTACAAATACATTGCAAGTACTTACAGGTGTGGTAAATACACCATGTTTCTTCTTAAACCCTAGCAATGCCTTTACTGCCAATGCAACTTCAAATGTAGTTTGTTATGGTGTTAGTACAGGAAGTGCACAAGTTGTTTTATCAGGTTCGGGTTCAGCAGGAAGCGGCACTTATAAAGTTGATGGTGGTGCAAATACGCCATATGCTACCAATCCATTTACAATCACAAATTTGTCATTCGGAACACATACCATTACAGCAAGTTTATCGAACGGGTGTAGCTCTTCAGTTGTTCTTATTTTGAATGCTCCTTTGCCAATTACCTCTTCATCTAGCATCACTACATGTACTAGTTATACATGGAATGGCATAACCTATACGAGCAGTGGAAATCCTACACATACCTATACAAGTGCATCAGGTTGCGACTCTGTTCATACATTACATTTGACCATCAACTATGCAACCTCTTCGGTTCAAAATATCACTGCTGCGAATAGTTATACATGGTTAGCAAATAATGTGACATACACCGCTAGCGGGGTTTATTCATTCACCCTGATAAACTCAAACGGATGTGACAGTAACTTGTCATTACATCTTTCTATTCTTACAATAATTGTACAAACCAATCAGGATATATCATGTTTTGGTAGTAATGACGGAACTATATTGGCAGGTGCTTCGGGCGGTACTGGTAGTTTTCAGTATGATATTGATGGGGCTAATTTATTTACGAATGTAACAGGATACTTTTTCAATTTAACACCCGGAGTTCATACCATCTGTGCAAAGGAATCTCCTTCAAATATTATTGTTTGCGGTACTGCAACAATCACTGAGCCAACTCAATTAGTGGCCACTTTCATCATTGATTCGATGGTTACATGCAATGGGAATGATGGGCAAATTTCTATTAATGTATCAGGAGGTACTTCTATTAATCAGCCGTACATTACATTATGGACAAATAGCAATGGTGATACATTGAATGATCAGAATACCAATATCAATGCATTGACAGTTGGTGGTTTGCCCGCCGGTAATTATTTTGTTCGTGTTGAAGATGACAATGCTTGTGTAATAAATGTAGATACTATATTAGTTGCACCTTCATGCGCCGATACATTGAATTTGAAATTATTTATTCAGGGGTATTATACCGGTTCATCTGCCATGGGGGCGGTTTTACTCAATCAGGGGATATCATTTGATGCCACTGTAACCGACAGCATATTAGTAGAATTGCATGATGCTAATTTTCCTTACGGTTTGGTTGATTCAAAGATGGCTATTCTGCATACAAATGGTTTATCATCTTGCACATTCAGCAATGTTCCTAATTCGTATTATGTAGCTATTAAACACCGAAACGGTTTGCAAACATGGAGTTCAAATCCGGTACAATTTCTATCGAGTGCTTTGTTATATGATTTCACTACAGCTTCTAACAAAGCCTATAGCGATAATATGATTGAAGTAGATCCGGGTATTTGGGCATTCTATTCTGGCGATTTAAATTTGGATGAAAATATAGATTTATTAGACGGCCCGATTCTCGAAGATGATATCAATAATTTTCAGTTCGGTTATTTTCCATCAGATTTAAATGGTGACGGCAATGTTGATTTGCTTGACCTTCCAGTATTGGAAAATAATATCAGCAACTTTGTGTTTTCGAATCATCCGTAATGGAGAATGATTTTACTCCAGATGAAAAAAAGCATTCTTCTATTCCTTTTATTTCTATTTATGCTGAACATAGCATTTGGTAAAAAGAATGGATACATTTCAATGAAAGATATGATGAATATGTTTGCACTGAATGCAGATGACTTTAAGGAAAAAGTACAAAGAAGGGGGTTTATGTTGGCGCAATCGATTGGAGATAATTCGAGTTGTAAAACAGATAGCTATATGAGTATTAATAAGGTCACAGGTGGGAGCTTCAATTTAGTTAGTCTTCAAATATGCGACGGTCAAAATAGAGGTGTTACATTTAAGACATCGGATAAAGAATATTTCTTAATGCTAAAAAATACATTCCTATATGAAGGATTTGAATACAAATCATCTCAAATAAATAAAACAGATACAGGTGATGTAGTATTTGAAGTGTACAGAAAAGTCGTTAGTAGAATAAAAATATGGACTGAAGTATTTGAAGGGGTCACTCGCTATTGTATTGTGTATGTTGAGGCATAAAAACAGGCAAAGTATTATGTAAGGTCATTGCTGTCTTGCTATTGTGCATTATTTTAATCGGCAAGCCGATGTATGGCTTAGAGTTTTCTTGTAACATTATTGACAAATTTGTTGTCGCTTTTTGAATTACTAGCTTGTATTTATTTTGAAATGACAATTAATACAAACCTACAAAAGAAATATGCTCATTCATTTTTTGTATTGAAGTTACCCGTTCTTATTCATCTTCATAACAAGGCAACTAAGTTCTTATAAATTTACACTGCCAATTCCCAACCACTCAAGATTCTCCCGACTTACTCAAGATTTTCCCGACTTACTAAATAGTCTGTTAGGGCAATGACTTTCGTATTATGTTTGATACGGAATGAAGATGCGATTAATTGACAAAGTCACCTAAATAATCTATTTAACAACATAGAGAATACGACGTATATCAAATGAAATTTAGCAGTGAGTAAATTAAAGTTACTGAGGAGTATTCAGCATTTGAGAATGAGTATTTGGAAATATGGAAGAATATAAGAGTATAAAAAAATGGGTTTCAGGCGATAGGCCAAGGGAAAAACTTATTCTGAAAGGGGCCGATTCATTATCGAATGCAGAACTTTTGGCCATCCTTATTAATACCGGTATGAAAAATAAAAGTGCATTAGATATTGCCAAAGATGTGTTGGAAAAAAGCCATCAAAATTTATTGGAACTTGGTAAACTTTCATTCACGGAAATAAAAAAAATAAAAGGACTTGGTGAAAAAAAAGCGGTGACCTTATTGGCTTCATTGGAATTAGGAAAACGACGACAGTTGGCTATTGCACTTGAGCGACCGAAAATCATTTCAAGTACAGATTCGTTTAATTTGATGTGTACCTATTTCATCGATAAAACTGTTGAAGAATTTTACGTCATTTTTCTGAATGCAGGTAATCGTTTACTAGGTGTCGACAAAATCAGCAATGGCGGTATTACTTCAACAGTAGTAGATTGTAGAATTATTTTTAAAAAAGCATTAGAACGTTCAGGCGTTACTCAATTGGTATTGGCTCATAATCATCCTTCCGGAAATCTTACACCAAGTGAACCCGATAAACGTTTGACAGAAAAAATAAAAGAAGGGGCTAAACTTTTAGATTTCAAATTGCTCGACCATATTATCGTTGCATCTAATCAGTTCTTTAGTTTTTGTGACAACGGAATTTTGTAATGGAAGCCAATAGTTGCTAGCCAATAGCGATTGGCAATTACTCAGACTTCGATTGTTTCGCCGATATTCATTAAAATTAATTCTAAACCGGCTTTTGCAAATGCTTGCTTCGCATCATCATGATTGATTTTTATAAAACCAAAGGTATCATAATGAACCCCAATAACTTTTTTTGTTCCCGAAAATTGCGCAGCTAAAATGGCATCCTCTGCGCCCATCGTAAAATTATCGCCAATCGGAAGAACCGCAAATTTCAATGAAGCCCATTTCGGAATTAATTGCATATCCATTGTAAGAGCCGTATCGCCGCTGTAATAAAATGATTCATTGTTTGCATACAAAATAAAGCCTAATGGATTGCCTCCATACGTGCCGTCAGGTAATATGCTGCTATGCTGCGCGACAACACATTTAACACTAAACTCATCAAATGTTTTTTTGCCGCCCATATTCATCGGATGAATATTGCTAACACCTTTTGCATTCAGCCATTCATAAATTTCCCAATTGCAAATGACTTTAGCACCGGTTCGCAATGCAATGGCTTCGCAATCTAAAATATGATCCTGATGACCATGCGAGACTAAAATATAATCGGCTTTTATATCATCTAATCTGATTGAAGCAGCCAATTCATTCCCCGAAATAAATGGATCAAATAATAAATGCGCTCCATCAATTTCAACACTGAAACAAGAATGCCCGTAATATGTAAATTTCATGTTCGTTTTTTGAAAAGTAAAAATAGAAAGAATCCGTTAACTCAACTTAATATTTTATATTTACAGTACAAGAATCACGCTGTATGAGAAACATCTTTTTATTTCTTCTTGTATTACTTTCATGCGAGGCAAATGCTCAAGGTTATTTTAGCGGCAGCATTGATAGTGCAAACAGAAGCTATACAGGTGTTGAGCCTTATCAATACTTTCATATAATCCTTCATAATAATACCGGTCTTACAAAAAATTACAAATGGACCCGAACCGATATTTGCCCATTGCCTTCGGGATGGAACCCTTTAATGTGTGACTGTGATGCATGTTATACAACATCATGTTATGAAAAACCAAGCAGCGGCAGTGTGGCTGATTCTTGTGGGTTGACATTTGAATATTTCTTTTCATTAGGCGCTGCTGTAGGTTGGCATACAACCAAACTCGATATATATGATCCGGCAGATAGTTTAAATAGTACGACGTCAATGTATATGAGCATCAACAATGGATGCTCACCAACAACTATTTCTGAAACGACTCTCACTTCATTCTCGATGTATCCGGCACCTTGTACAAATCAATTGCATATTTCATTATCAGAAAAATTGCCTTATTCTAATTTGGTGTTATGCGATGTGTTTGGAAGGAAATTGATGGAGAGGAAAATTGGTTTTGATGAAAAGGATATCCTTCTTCCTCTGGAAAATTTTGCAAGCGGTTTGTATTTTATTCATTTGTCAGATGCAAAGCATCTGTATCAGATCACCAAAAAAATACAGAAATTGTAATACTTTCGTGCACAACGAATGAAACTAAAATCCATCATTTTATGTGGCTTGTGTTTATTGCAAATTATCTTCTTATATAATTGCAATGACAATAACAATAAACCGCTAATCGGCGTGCTGCTTTTTATCACACAGTTTTCGATTGGACTACTTTCGTATTTATTTTTTAAACATAAAATTCCTGCTGTTAAACGTAAAGGGATGTCTTCGGGAATTTTATTGATAGCCATGTCAATCATAACTATTCTCTTATTTCTCGAAATAAATTTTGGAAACAATTTGGTTTATTTTAAACCGGTAAGCGAAGTGGGCTCAGATGTTATTCCGCAAATTGATAGTTTGTGTACACGATTTAATGCTCATCAATTTCCTTATCGGCTTATCCATTTTCAAGGGTATAATATGAACCCTACGTATTTGCCGATGCAATGGTTCCCGTATTGTCCGGCTGTATTATTGCATATCGATATTCGCACATTCTCATTTATCTTGTATGCCATTGCTGTGTTTTTTGTTTGTTTTTTTTATTTGAAAAATGCTGTGTTTACACAAAACAAAATTGTCAGTTTGTTCTTGATAGGTTCATTGCTTTATATACCGGTTGCATTAATACAAAATAAGCTAATATACCCAACGGTTGAACAAGGTATCGCATCGCTTTATTTGTTGATTCCTATTTTTATTGCCATGAAGAAATATGCATGGGCGAGTTTTTTTATTTGCCTTTGTTTATTGTCGAGATACAGTATTATTTTTTGGGTCCCATTGTACTTCATTATTTTATATCTTCATAAGCCCAAACTAGCCTTCCAACAATTTGCAATTATTGCTGTTGGCGTCGTTGCAATTTATGTACTTCCTTTTCTCAGCCGGGATTGGTCAATTTTTTTAAAGGGTTATCAATATCATTCCGGGGCAGCCTTGGGCGAGTGGGAACATCTGAATGATAACAATCAGCCCTGTCATTTGTATGATGGTCAGGGATTCGCTTTTATTTTTTATGCATTAAAAAATATGGCGCTTGAAAGCAGGTTGCAGTTGCTGCAGAAAGTTCATCTCATTGTTTCAGGTGGTTTTATTTTGCTCAGTGGTATTTATTATATAAAAAAGAGAACAACCATCTCAAAGGAACTTTTCATGATTTCATCCTTGCTGATTTACATCGTGTTGTTCTATTCATTTATACAAATTCCTTATAAGTATTTATTTATTGTTCCTTGCACGCTTATCATCACCAGTTTGATGAGTATTCAAATGCTGAGAGGGGAGGGGGAGTAGAATTCGTTTACCATGGCACGAGATGCCAACACAGAAAGTCTGCGATTCAATCTCGGACTAGCCTAAAAAAGGTTGTGATTTGCTTTCAACATTTGCTCTTACTATCTTTGATAAACAACATAAATTCGTTATATCGATTGCCTGCTAAGGTTGTGATTTGCTTTCAACATTTGCTCTTACTATCTTTGATAAACAACCATATGTTAGTGTAACGCAGTATGCGATTGTTGTGATTTGCTTTCAACATTTGCTCTTACTATCTTTGATAAACAACTCTGCTGATTTACTTACTGGGGCCTGTACTGTTGTGATTTGCTTTCAACATTTGCTCTTACTATCTTTGATAAACAACTCATAAGTTAGTGTTACGCAGTGTGCTATTGTTGTGATTTGCTTTCAACATTTGCTCTTACTATCTTTGATAAACAACCCTTTAATTATCTCACCAGCTCCGCCGAGAGTTGTGATTTGCTTTCAACATTTGCTCTTACTATCTTTGATAAACAACGAATTATGTCCGGTGTGCCAATGATATAATGTTGTG
>JANNYV010000604.1:0-4991 GCA_031410275.1 Bacteroidota bacterium | reverse complement strand
CCCGATCAGCAAGGGCCAGATAGAGGTTCCTCATACAGATCAATTATTTTTTATCAAACTCCGGGCGGGTATATCTTGTTGCAAGAGTATATACTTCACAAAAGCATGAGTTTATGACCAACACGGATGTCAAGACTTTTTACTATGAACTTATTATATTTGAAAAGGATAACCCGAAACCTAAAAAAGTTAGAATTAAGGTTGACAATGCAGGTATTTTCAGATTTAATTTAATGGAAGGTATAGGGAATGAAATTTATTTAACAGGTACTACTTCGCAACCGTATGAGGCTCCGTTTATGGCGCAGTATAACGAAACAACAGACGAGTTAATTGCAACTTCTTTCGTATTTTTTAGAAGACCACTTGAATTATTAAAGCTTTATCGATCGGAAGGGGAGCGCAATAAAATTGATAGAATGGAAAAGGGAATAGATAAAGGGAATAGAGAATGGTATGAATCTAACTTGGAAGTACGTAAATTATTTTTTGCTCCGAATGGTTCGACAAAGATAATTACAGAAGTAGATTATTTTTCCGGCGCAGGTGCGTATTCCCGTTCGAACGATATTTATGTTTTAAGTATTTCGAGTGACCATAAATTAGAATGGATGAGAAAGCTCCCCAAAGCTCAAAAAAATCAGGATTTTTCTTTGCCGGTTCCGGCGGCTGATTTATCAATGAACGCTTATATTACCGGAAATGATTTGCATATTTTTTATTTAGATAACCCGGCTAATTTTAATCTGGCCGAAACAAGCGTTCCCGAAATTTGTAAAGAAGGAAAATCAAATAATTTAATTGGTGTTCATATAGATGTAAATGGGAATGTTAAGAAATATGATCTTGGTAACACTGATCAGTTTGAATCTGATTTCTTTATTAAAAATTTTATTGACGGGGGAAATAGAAACCTAATCTATACTCAGCAAAAAAGAAAGAAGAATACGGTATTCTCAATTCATATTATTGAATAAAAAGAAATGCATCCTGATTTCAGGGTAGGCAACAATATTGGTATGAAATCAGATATTTTTTTCTATTTGTAAAGTAATATCAGCTTGTAAATAAATCAGGTTAGGCCTTATTTTATCGCGAGTAAAGAAGATTTAAGGAGAAATAATTAGACGTTTAAGGGGGCTTAAAAAAGGGTATAAGTTCTTCTTAAATCTCTTATCTCAAATCTCAAATCTTTCATCTTTTCTCCTTACATTTGCGTTCATTTTATTACATGGACAACGAAATTTTAAACACCCCGGATTCTGAACCGCAGCACGACAGAATTATTCAAATTAATATCGAAGAGCAAATGAAATCATGCTACATTGATTATTCAATGTCGGTGATTGTCGGCAGGGCATTGCCTGATGTGCGCGATGGCTTGAAACCCGTACACAGACGTGTATTGTACGGAATGAGCGAGCTCGGAAATACATTTAATAAGCCCTATAAAAAATCTGCCCGTATTGTGGGTGAGGTGTTGGGTAAATACCATCCTCACGGTGATACCAGTGTGTATGATACGATGGTGAGAATGGCACAACCCTGGAGCTTGCGGTATATGATGATAGATGGACAAGGAAACTTTGGATCAGTTGATGGTGATAGTCCGGCTGCCATGAGGTATACTGAGGTTCGTATGCAACGGATTGCAGAAGCCATGATCGAAGATTTGGACAAAGAAACCGTTGACTTTCAAAATAACTTTGATGATACATTAAAGGAACCAACGGTGATGCCAACCCGAATTCCGCAACTAATCGTAAATGGTTCGTCGGGTATTGCGGTAGGTATGGCAACGAATATGATGCCTCATAATTTAAGTGAAGCCATTGATGCAATTTGTGCTTATATTGATAATCGCGATATTACCATTGCCGAAATCATGACGCATATTAAAGCACCAGATTTCCCGACCGGTGGTATTATTTATGGTATGGAAGGTGTACGTGCAGGTTTCGAAACCGGTCGAGGTAGGGTGGTAGTAAGAGGGCGTTTGAATATTGAAACGATGAAGAGCGGTAAGGAACAAATTATTATTCATGAATTGCCTTATCAGGTTAATAAAGCAATTCTTCATAAACGTATTGCGGAGTTGGTGAATGAAAAGGTAATTGAAGGCGTAAGCGATGTGCGTGATGAAAGTGACAGAGACGGAATGCGACTTGTGATTGATTTGAAGAAAGATGCGATTGCCAATGTGATAGTGAATCAGTTGTATAAATTTACTGATATGCAAACTTCGTTTGGTATCAATAATGTGGCGTTGGTTGCAGGTCGTCCGCGTATTCTCAATATGAAGGATTTGATTAGCGAATTTGTAAAATTCCGTCATGAAGTAGTGGTTCGCCGCGCAAACTATGAATTGCGAAAAGCGGAAGAGCGTGCACATATTTTGCAAGGATATTTAATTGCATTAGATAATTTGGATGCAGTGATTAAGTTGATTCGTGAATCTCAAACACCCGATGCAGCGAAAGAAGGATTGATTGCCAATTTTGAATTAAGTGATATACAGGCCAAGGCAATTCTTGAACTTCGTTTGCAACGATTGACCGGTATGGAGCGTGAAAAAATTCATCAAGAATTTGAAGAAATCATGAAAGTGATTTCTCATCTCAAAGAATTGTTGAGTAATGAAGGCATGCGTTTCGATTTGATTAAAGAAGAGATGCAGGAAGTGAAAAAGAAATTTGGTGATGCGCGTCGCACAGAGATTGAATATCTTTCAAGTGAAATTAGTATTGAAGATTTAATTGAAGAAGAAGATGTAGTGATTACAGTTTCTCATTTGGGTTATATTAAACGAACATCGGCTACAGAATACCGTACGCAACGCAGAGGCGGGCGAGGTGCAATGGGAGGTAAAACGCGTGATGAAGATTATATCGATCAATTATTTATTGCCTCCACACATGCCACCTTATTATTCTTTACCGATAACGGACGATGTCATTGGTTGAAAGTATATGAAGTGCCGCAAGGTGAAAAAAATAGCAAGGGAAGAGCCATTCAAAATGTGTTGCAATTACCTCCGACCGAAAAAATTAAGACAATATTGACGGTTCAAAATTTGTCGAATGAAGAGTATGTCAATAACCATTATATTGTCCTTTGTACCAAGCAAGGAACGATTAAAAAAACAAAATTAAAAGAGTTCTCCCGTCCCCGCCAAAATGGAGTGAACGCCATTACAATTACTGAAGGAGATACCTTATTAGAAGCGGCCTTAACAGATGGCAATTGCTTTATTATGATGGCTGTAAAATCGGGCAGGGCGATACGTTTTATCGAAGAGAAGGTAAGGCCTACAGGGCGCGGAGCTATTGGTGTTACAGGTATTGAAGTGGATGATTTAACCGATGAAGTTGTTGGTATGGCTTGCGTAAATAAAGATGATAAAACAAAAACAATTTTAGTGGTTTCAGAAAAAGGAATTGGGAAACGAACCAACCTTGATGAATACAATGAAGAGACCAAAGAATGGGAAGAGATTTACCGGATTACAAATCGTGGCGGTAAGGGCGTTAAGACGCTTAATGTGACTGCGAAAACCGGTAAGTTAATTGGCTTCCTCGCTGTAGACGAAACAGATGATTTGTTTATTACTTGTGTAAGTGGTGTAACCATCCGTACGCATGTGAAAAATATACGCGCTGCTGGAAGAGCAACACAAGGAGTCAAATTAATTAATTTAGATGAAGGGGATGAAATAGCTGCTATTGCAAAAATTGCAGAGCAGGAAGAAGATGATGAAGTGACTGACGAAGCTACCCTAGTAGAAGGTACAGCAGCAGCAGATACGGAAGCCGGAGCTGATGCACCGGATGAAAAAGATACGGATGCAACGAATAGTGCTCCAACAACTGAGCCTGAACCTGGTACTGAAAACTAAGTAGATTAATATATTCAATATTCAAACTAAAAAATAAAAACAATGTTCAAAAAAATAAGCTTGTTCCTTGCTCTTTCATTTCTGGTATTGCAGACGAACGCACAAAAAGCAAATATTCAGAGTGCCTTAAATTATTTAAAAGACAATGATTTTGCGAATGCAAAAAAAATGATCGATGATGCCTGCAATAATGAATCAACGAAGAATAGCGCCAAAGCATGGTTGATTAAAGCGGTGGTTTATCAATCAATCGGTACACCCAAAGGTGCGTTGCCGGTCATGGAAATTTATTTAAACGAAAACAAATATTTAATTAACCTCGATAATGCCAATGCATTGGCATCGTCTACTCCGAATGCATTGGGCGAGGCTATAGAAGCGTATAAAAAATCGATGGCATTGGATACGAAATATAATAAGGAAGAGTTGTTGCCGTTATTATCAGGTATTATCGGGTCCTTATATAAGGAAGCCTCTACAAAAATGAGTGATAATAAATATGCCGATGCGTATACAGCTTGGGGCAATGTATTGGCATTGCAAAAAATTGATAACGGCAATCTTTGGAAAGGAATACCGAATTATGATACAGCCTTTGCTGATACAAAAATTAATCAGGCCATTTGTGCTTATAACAGTAATAAAGAAGAGGAAGCGATGACACTTTTAGAAGAGTGTATCAAGAATCCTATTGATCAAACAGCCGATTTATATCTGATGTTGACAGAGCTATACAGCAAGAAAAATAATGATGCCAAATGGGCTGAAACCATGAAATTGGCAAAAGCGAAATATCCGGCAGAGAAAAGGTTTTTAACCAATGAAATTAATTATTATATTGAAAAAGGACGGGCTGAAGAATCGATTGCAAAACTAAAAGAAGGGATTGCTCAAGACCCTAAGAATGTTGACAATTATTTGATGTTGGGACAAACCTACCTAGGGATGGCAAACCCATTGGATAAAACAAACACCCCATTACCAAGACCGGCAAATGCGAAGGAATTAGAACAAAATGCTATTGCAAATTATTCGAAAGCTGCTGAATTAGATGCGAAGAATGCGAATCCTCAATTTAATTTAGGTGTGATCTATC
>JANNYV010000603.1:0-2877 GCA_031410275.1 Bacteroidota bacterium | reverse complement strand
GTTTTATTTTTTCCGCAAATGAAATCAACAACTTCGCCACATTTTCATAATTCGTTAAGTTAATCGAATTGGCCACATCAAACACATCATGATAAAAACCAACACCTCCATCGGAATAAATAAAAATAGATGGAATACCCATTTCGGAAAAATAATAATGATCACTATTTTTCGCTTTACCACGAATACGTACTTCGGGTAAGAATTTTTCAGTATCATTGATTGATTTCAATACATCAAATTGCTTTTTGTAGAGTTCTCCATTCACCACCACAATGCCTTTCTCTGCATTACCCATAATATCGATATTAATCAGCAGTTTGATTTGTTTTAAATTAAATGTTGGATGTGTCGTAAAATATTCCGAACCCATCAGGCCTGCTTCTTCGCCGCTGAATAAAATAAATACGGTGTTATACTCGGGTTTGTGTGTTGAATAGTATTCAGCCAAATAAAGCACCATGCTCACTCCACTGGCATTATCACTTGCTCCCGGAAACATCGCATCCGTGCCTTGCATACCCAAATGATCATAATGCGCCGAGAATACAATTAATGAATCTGTTTTCTTTCCTTTGATATAGCCGATTAAATTTTTACAATTAAATTGAGGCATAAATTTATTCGTCACATCAAGCTCTATCTCCTCTTTATTGGCAATGACACTATCTATAAAGGTGAGTAAATGAAATTCGCTTTCAACACGACTTATCGAATGCGTGAGTTTTTTATCTTCTGTGGTAATAAATAATTCAGGAAAATGCTGATACGCTTTACAACTATCATACACCATTTTATCGCGCGACGACAGGTGATGAAGCACTAAGGCATCATGATTGTCAAATCCCTTTTGTATTTTTTTGAACAGTAATATTTTTTCCAACGAATCTTTCAAATTAAAATGAAGGAGCGAACATTTACCGTGTATGCTTGTGCAACCGGCATCAACCAGAAAATCATAACCCGCCCTTTTTATTTCATTATCTACTTTGCAAATGATTGCTGCGGGATGTGTATTCACATCAAACGAATAAGGTTGCGAATAGCTTCGACCGAATTTTCTCAATTTCATTCGACTGAAATTTGTTTCCAGATAATCAGCCGCTTTGTTTACCCCGTCATTTACATAGCCCCTGCCATAATATTCAGATGAACATAAATCACTGATTATTTTTGTAGCGTATTGTAAATCCTGCCCGTCACTTTTAATTGTTGCAAAAAAAACCAGACTAAAAAAGAGTATCCGTTTCATGCAGACTTAGTTAACAGCTTTCATTCCCAAATGATACATGGTGAAGCTGAGTATATCAGTCCACTCATCTATTTGTTTTGACGTAGGTTTACCGGCCCCATGTCCGGCTTGTGTATCAATACGAATAAGAATAGGATTGTCACCTTCCTGCACTTCTTGCATGGTTGCGGCAAATTTAAATGAATGCGCAGGTACTACGCGATCATCATGATCGGCTGTTGTTATCAGGGTAGCAGGGTATGTGATTCCTTTTCGAATAGTATGCAAAGGTGAATACTTGATTAAATAATTAAAATCTTTTTCCTTATCACTGCTTCCATATTCAACAGCCCATCCCCAGCCAACAGTAAATTTATGATATCGCAACATATCCAATACACCAACGCCCGGCAAAGCAACTTTAAACAACTCGGGACGTTGTGTCATACAAGCTCCAACTAATAAGCCACCATTACTTCGTCCATGAATGGCAAGCATGTCTCTATTGGTAATATTTTTCATGATTAGAAATTCAGCTGCACCAATAAAATCGTTAAACACATTTTGCTTATTTTCCAACATACCTTGTTTATGCCATTCTTCACCGAATTCACTTCCACCACGCAACGAAACAGACACATAAATTCCTCCTTTTTGCACGAAGTAACTCATGGGAATACTAAAGCTTGGTGTTAGTGAAATATTAAATCCACCATAACCATATAACAATACGGGATGCGGGCCTGAGTTAAGATCCATGTCCTTCCGATGATACACAAACATTGGTACTTGTACCCCATCAGCACTTGGGAACCAAAGTTGTTCAACAACCGTTTCAACCATATCGGCATTTACTTTAGGCTCTTTAAATAATTCGCTCATACCCGTTTTCAAATCATATCTATAAATTGTTGGCGGCACATTAAATGAGGTATAGGTATAAAATGTGTGATCGTCTTTTTGAGTTCCTTCGAACCCTGAAGCGGTACCTAATCCAGGTAATTTTATGGTCGATTCAAATTCTCCCTTCAAATTATAAACATCTACTTTCGTGCACGCATTCACCAAATAGCTGCAAAATAATTTCCCTCCAACTCGATGCACCGCATCCAATTTATGATCACTTTCTTTTATCAATGGTTTCCACTTCGAAGGCTCCGGACTTCTTGGGTCTATCAATACCACTTTATAATTAGAGGCTTCATAATTTGTATATACTAAAAATTGCCCGTCTATATTATCAACAAAATCCTGATTGGTTGAAAAGCCTTTACACAACATGTTGAATGTTTTTTGCGAGCCATTTTTCAAATCCATAAATTGCAATTCACTTCCATCCGTACCTTCCGACAAACTCATCATTAGCCAACGTTCATCTTCAGTTAATGCCACACTTTTATACATGAGTGGATGTTGTTTATCTTCATAAATTAATTTATCATCGCTTTGCGGTGTTCCCATTTTATGAAAAAATATTTTTTGAAATTCAGTCTTTGCTGAAAACTTTTCTGTTTCAACAGGTTTGTCATAACCACTGTAATAAAAACCTTCATCACCTTTCCAAGCGACACCGCCAAACTTTGAATAGTTGATCACATCTTTCAATTTGCTTTTACTCTCAACATCCATCACATAAATATCCTGCC
>JANNYV010000602.1:0-4848 GCA_031410275.1 Bacteroidota bacterium | reverse complement strand
CAAACTGTCAATTAAATTACCCATGGCACCTGCCAAAATAAATGAACTGCAAAGGATTAATCCGTTAGAATATTTTTGTTTGATGAGCGTGGTTTGAATAAAATAAAAGCCCCAACATACAGCCACCAAACGAAACAAAGTAAGGAAAATTTTACCCCAATCACCTCCGAGTTTCATACCGAATGCCATGCCTTCATTTTCAAGAAAATGCAGCCTAAACCATGAACCTATGATATTCATTTCCTGCCCATTAAAGAAATGAGTTTTAATATAAATTTTCAATGCCTGATCGACTAACAATACCAAACCTACGGTTATAAAAACATGCTTTAATTTCACTCGAAAAAATTTTGACAAATGTAACGGTAAAAATGTAAAAAATAATTTTTAAGTCTGTTGTGGTCTAAGAAGACAATGTATGTTTGCGGGCGTGAAATAAGTTCAATTGTTATTTTGTTTTGTATCTCGAAAGAAACATAAGACAGTGGTAACAACAATTGCCCATGAAAGTTTCTCTTTTTTCATTTTTAAAACTATCTTGCGACAAGTCTTAATATTATGCAATACGAAATAAAACATTCAGGTAAGTTCAAATATGTTGAAGAAGGTGCCGGCCAACCATTAGTTCTTCTACATGGGTTGTTTGGTGCATTGAGTAATTTTAAAGATTTAGTAGATTGTTTCAAAGAAAAATATACCGTTTATATTCCGATGTTGCCTTTATATGATTTAACAAATTTAGATACATCTGTTTCGGGTTTGGCGAAGCATGTTGCAAAATTTATTGAGGCCAAAAAATTGACCGGTGTTCACTTGATGGGAAATTCATTAGGAGGACATATTGCATTAGTATATGCATTGAAGCATCCCGAAAAAGTAAAGACTATTACCCTTACAGGCAGTTCGGGTTTATTTGAAAACGGCATGGGTGAAACTTATCCGAAACGAGGTGATAAAGATTATATACGTAAAAAAGTAGAGCTTACTTTTTATGATCCAAAATCTGCAACGGATGAATTGGTTGAGGAAGTTTATAATATTGTAAACAACCGATTGAAAGCCGTAAAAATTATTTATCTCGCGAAATCTGCCATACGACATCATTTGGGCGATGAACTTCAAAATATAAAACAACCTGTTTGTTTAATTTGGGGAAAGAATGATACCATTACGCCACCGATGGTTGCGGAAGAATTTAAAAAATTATTGCCTACCTCTGAATTGCATTGGGTAGATAAATGCGGACATGCACCAATGATGGAAGTGCCCGGCGAATTTAATATTTTACTCAGTGAGTTTTTAGCCAAAAATTCTAATTAAATAATTCTTGCAGATTCAAATATGTATGTGATATTTGCGTTACACATACATAAATGGATTCCAAAAGTTTAATATCTGCTGAATTTCCTGTACTGTCCTTAGAGGACAGTGGTGAAAAGGCTTTACGGCTAATGAGTGAATATCGTGTATTTCATTTACCCCTCATTCAACGTGATAATTATTTAGCCCTGGTTTCAGAAGATGATATTTTAGATTGGGATACACCTGAAGAACCACTTTCATTGGCAGAGTTTCTTACGTTTCGTCCGGCAGTTTTTGAAGGCACACATCCGTATGAAGCAGTTAAAATTGCAAAAGAGTTTAATCTTTCTGTGTTACCGGTTGTTGACAAGCATAATCATTTTTCGGGAGTCATAACTATTGACGGATTATTTTCATTTTTGACTGATAATAATTCAATCAAAAATGAAGGAAGTATTTTAGTTTTTGAAATGGAACAGCGGAATTATAGTTTATCTGAAATTGCAAGAATAGGTGAAAGCAATGACATTAGTATACTCAGTGTAGAAGTAAAAAACAAAGATGAACAGGGTATGATTTTGGTGACTATTAAAGTAAACTCAAACGATATTCAAGCATTGGTTTCTACCTTTGAACGATTTAATTATACAATCGTCAACACCTTTGCAACTGATATTGCAAAGGATGATGTGCAGCACAATTACGACTTACTGATGCATTATATTAATCTGTAAGACCACCTCTAAATAAAAAAAGAAAACTTACGCTTTCTTTTCTGTTACTGTTGCTTTGTTTACTTTAACGGCACGCATTCTGTGTTTTCCGAATGACCCTTTAAAGATTTTACCGCGTTTTGTTTTTTTGTCGCCTCTGCCCATAAAAAAAATTTTGAATCGCAAATATACTCAATTGATTGAGACATGAACATATTTTTTTAAACGCAATAATTTACGCAATAAAAAAAACCGGAGTATGTCCGGTTTAAATCTGATGTAGAATGAAAAAATTATTTTGCAACTTTCGCACTCAATTCTTTTCCTGCTTTAAATTTTGCAACTTTTTTTGCAGCGATTTTAATTTCTTTTCCTGATTGTGGATTACGTCCGATACGTGCAGCACGCTTAGAAACTGAGAAAGTTCCAAATCCTACAAGTGTAACTTTGTCTCCTTTTTTAAGAGCGGTTGTTACGGCACCACAAAAACCATCTAAAGCAGCACCTGCTTGAGTTTTTGTACAATCGGCAGCTTTTGCCATGGCTTCAATTAATTCAGCTTTGTTCATTTTTTTAAATTTTAGAGTTTAATGATAATTGTTTAGAAGTGCTAAATTACTACGTTTTGTGAGAATCCAAAATTTAATTTCAGCTGAAACCCATACACACAAAGGATTTGCACAAATTATCAACATTGCTTATTTCTGAAAGGGTTTAGGTACAAGCCTTTCAGCCGATTAAAAAGATTTCATAATACTGCGAAATGCAATAAACTGATTCCCAAATTTTTGAAACCCTTTTTCTCTAAGTAATGGTGCAAACTCTTCTATATATTTTTTATACCGTTCTTCACTATCTGTGAAATACTGTGCCACAAAGGTTTTACCCTCTTCGTCAGCGGGTTCTAACAGTTCATAAAAAGAATAGCGGTCAAACATTCCGGTGGCAATTACTTCATCCAAATGCTCTTCCTTCATCCACCGAGTCCATGCGGCTTCAATTTGAGGTGTAACTTTTATACTGACGTTGTAGATATACATTTTCTTTTTTGTTGGTTAAGGGGTTAAGGAGTTAGTGGGTTAGTGGGTTAGTGGGTTAAGGAGTTAGTGAGTTGCAGTGTTGACCCTTCGTGTAATAAAGAATATATTTCTCATATCACTTATCTCATATCTAATTACTAACTACTGTTCACTGTTTACTCGTATTCTGCATTCCCAACATCTGACATCCAGCATCTAACATCTCTTCTTAATATTTCGCTCCACTGATGCCAATATCCTCAATTGGATGCCAAGTTGTTTTTGTTTCTTGTACATTTAAAATGAGATATGGATTTTGATGCTCGTCTTTGCTCCAGTCTTTATTCCAAATAAAACTTCGTTTGACATTGATCGATGAATTCTCCGCAATTGTTTTTTGTTCATTTTTATTTCCCCTGCAATAAATCACTGCATTCACATCCATATGATTCGAAAAATAAGAATGCAATTCCTTGCTTGTTCCGGTTAAAATATTCACTACACCTCCTGGCAAATCACTTGTAGCCAAGACCTCCGCAAAGGTAATTGCACAAAGTGGTTTGCTTTCGCTTGCCAATACCACACAAGTATTACCTCCTGCAATCACCGGCAGTATAGCACTCAGTAAACCTAGCAAGGACGTATCTTCCGGAGCAATAATACTCACCACACCGGTCGGTTCAGGAACTGAAAAATTAAAATGCGCACTTGCCACAGGATTCACTGTACTAAACAGCGCTGAATATTTATCGCACCATCCACTATAATACACACAACGATCTATGCTTAATTGAATTTCTTGCTCAGCTAGTTTTTTAGTACTGCCTTGTAAAATTAATTCTTCCATAAATTGTGCTTTCCGTCCTTCTAACATTTCAGCAATACGATACAGAATTTGCCCCCGGTTAAAATGAGTTCTTGTACTCCAACTTCCAAAGGCACTTCGGGCACTTACAACCGCATTCCTAAAATCTTTGCGCGATGATAAACACATATTTGCGATGACTTCTTTTTGACTATTCATCAATTTATAATACCGGCCGCTTTCCGTTCTTGGGAATGCACCACCGATATAAATTTTATATGTTTTTAATATTTCTAAACGAGACATGTTTTTGTTGTTTGTTTTATCTTTTTTTTAAACGCTATTGGTCGATAGCTATTAGCTGCTAGCTAAATGCAATCAACCATTCGTCAAATTTTCATCATAGTCAACCCCAAAGCTAACAGCCATCAGCTAAAAGCTAAGGTAAGGTATCAATCCTTGCACACCGCCCTCGCGCCCGAAACCACTTTCTTTATATCCTCCGAAAGGTGAGGTCGGATCAAATTTATTAAATGTATTTGCCCATACAACCCCTGCTCTTAGTTTAGTAGTAAGATTAAATATTTTACTTCCTTTATCCGTCCATACACCGGCACTTAATCCGTATGGAATATTATTTGCCTTTTCAATAACCTCCTCAATTGTTCTGAATGTTTGCACAGCCAATACCGGCCCGAATATTTCTTCTTGCACAATACGATGGCTTTGCGATGTATGTAAAAAAAGTGTTGGCTTGCAAAAATATCCTTTCGCCGGAATATTGCAATTGCTTTGATAAATTTCAGCGCCCTCTTTAATTCCGATTTTTAAATATGAATTTATTTTATCTAATTGTTCTTTACTATTGATAGCACCAATATCTGTATTCTTATCTAAAGGATCGCCGACAATTAATGTCTCCATTCGACGTTTCAATTTTTTAATGACAAGATCGGCAATATTTTCCTGTACAAAAAGCCGGGAGCCCGCGCAACAGACATGCCCCTGA
>JANNYV010000601.1:0-4519 GCA_031410275.1 Bacteroidota bacterium | reverse complement strand
CCCAGCGGTGGAGCAGCAAGCGTTATTCTTGAGAGTCTTGAAAGTGCGCAAAAAAGAGGAGCAACCATCTTAGCTGAAGTCATTGGTTATGGTTTTTCAAGTAATGGTGCGCATATTTCAAACCCAAGTGTTGATGGCCCTGCGCGTTCATTAAAACTTGCCTTAAAAGATGCCGGTGTGTTGGCAAAAGATATTGAGTACCTCAACGCACATGCAACCTCTACGCCGGCGGGTGATGCTAGCGAAGCCAAAGCAATTTTTGAAGTATTTAAAAATGATATGCCTTATGTCAGTTCAACAAAAGGAATGACAGGTCATGAATGTTGGATGGCCGGTGCAAGCGAAGTGGTGTATTCAACCCTGATGATGAAGAATGGTTTTATAGCGCCGAATCTCAATTTTGAGAACCCTGATGAAGATAGTGCCAAACTAAAAATCGTTGCCGCTACCTTAGAAAAAAAATTTAGCCTATATTTGTCGAATTCTTTCGGGTTTGGAGGCACTAACTCTTCACTCGTTATTAAAGATTGGAAAGAACCTTAATCAATGGATAGAGAACAAATTATAGCAACCATCAACGAATTTTTAATTGAAGATTTTGAAGTTGCTTCAAATAAAATTACCCCTGACGCTAATTTAAAAGAAACACTCGACCTAGACAGTCTCGATTATGTTGATTTAGTTGTGAGTATAGAAAGTAATTTTGGCTTTAAAGTAAAGACCGAAGATTTTCAAAAAATGGAAACGGTCAATGATTTTTATAATTATGTTGTCACACAAGTCGCCGATAAAATAGTTGCATAATGGCATCATGGGGTGCTTCTCGGGGAAATAAATTAGGATATAAAATTTTTATTGTTCTGCTAAAAACAGCAGGCATATTTCCGGCATATGCATTGCTCAGGTTAGTTACTCTCTATTATTTTATTTTCCCCGGTAAAGCTGCTAAGCCATTACTTTACTATTTTCAAAAACGACTTGGATACTCGTTTGTTCGTGCGCGAATTTCTATTTACCTCAACTTCAATTATCTCGGTCGCTCTATTATTGATAAAATAGTGATGATGAGTGGTGTACCCTCACCCTTCAATGTAAATCATGACGGAGGTGCAAATTTAGATCTCATTTCAAATGAGGGAAAAGGTGGTTTATTAATCAGTGCACATCTTGGCAATTGGGAGGCCGCCGGACATTTATTGAAACGGCTCAATTCAAAAATCAATATTGTGATGTATGACGGGGAGCATCAAAAAATAAAGGAATATCTAGATGGTGTGAGAGGACGAAGTTTTAATGTAATCGTAATTAAAGAGGATATTTCACATATTTATGAAATTAATGCAGCCCTTCAGCGAAATGAATTTGTATGTATACATGCTGATAGATATGTTGAAGGCAATCGAACGGTTGAGGCTATGTTACTAGGTGAAAAAGCATTACTCCCAATTGGCCCATTTGTATTGGCAACTACGTTTCAAGCGCCGGTATCCTTTGTATTTGCCATGAAAGAAGGATTGAAACATTTTCATTTTTATGCCACGCCCGGCAAGGTTTATCCAAAAGGGAAATCAGGTATTCCGGATATTGTAAATGATTACACCAAACAAATGGAAACGATAATAAAAAAATATCCATTGCAATGGCATAATTATTTTGAATTCTGGGAAGAAGAGAAATGATATTGATAAACTAAACAGGGTAAAAATGTTCAACCTACATGGCACCAGCCTTGTCGCCTTTTGAAGAGGCCTGGTTTATTTACAAGGAGAATAAGAGAAAAAGAGGTTTCATTTTGATTTGGCTGAGTAATTTGTAGGTAAATGCACAATGCTTTAATTTCGATTTCATTTTTCAAAATATAATTAAAATCAAATTAGGTTCAATACACAATATTATCCTACTTGGTATTAATTTCTACATTGGTTATATTCCCTAACTTTAAGTATCTCTTTTTTTATAATTGTTAATAATGTTAATTAAAAGGGAAATAGGCAAACTAAAAATGTAAGGGGAAAAATAAGCTTGAATTGTCTTTTGAATTGCGGCAACGATTGTAGTGGAAAGCCCGCACCACGCGCTCTGGCGTGGGTGGACTTGGAGCGAAAAGCGTGTATGCCGCCCAGAATATTCTCCTTAAATTTTTAGTATAGCCACGAAAAAAAAGTATTTTTACCTGACTAAATTAAACCCAATAACATGAAAAGAATTTTATTTTCAGTATTTATTCTCATCTGCAATGTTCAATTTATTTCCGCTCAAACAATTACATTCGATCCTACCACGATGGGAACGGGGTATTTACCAAATAATAATTCTTCAGGTGGAATTACATTTGCGATAGAAAATACCAATCCGTTTCCTGCTGTCTTAAATAGTTTGACATACTTCAACAGTACAGCCGTAGTGAGAGATTATACTCTTTGGTACTCTGCGACATCCTTATCAGGCTTTGCCGGATGGCCGTTAACAGTAGCTTCAGGTTGGAATCCAATTGCAAATATTACCGGAGTATCTATGGCGGCAAATGTACAAACCACAATTTTTCCATTCCTTTCATTCACCATACCTGCCAATACAACCTACCGGTTTTATTTGACATCTTCAAATGTACAGTATAAAGGTACCGGTGGCCCAACAGGTGCGAGCCCTCTTACATTTTCATCTTTTGGGGTCAATTTTTTAAATGGTGAAGCTATGATAGCAGGTCAAAATATTGGATATGGGGGAGGGAATTTCACACCCCGCGCATTTTTGGGAACAGTAAATTTAACGCTTCTTAGTTCACCTTGCGCTGGTCAACCTACAGCCGGCACTGCCAGCGCATTACCAAACAATCCTTGTCCCGGAGTCAATATTACCTTGGGTTTAACCGGCTCAACAGCGGCTAGTGGTTTAGCCTATCAATGGCAACGCGCTTCTTCTCCAACTGGGCCATGGCTCACATTGCCGGGAGCAACTACAAATCCTTTTTATTACATGCCTCCAGTAGGAAGTACTACGTTTTACCGATGTATTGTTACATGCACCAATTCCGGATTGAATGACACAACACTTGCAACTGCAGCAGTGGTGATACAGCCTTGGACGCCTACTTCAGCCTGTTATTGCAACGGCGTCGTGACTTCTGCAACAACGGCTGATATTGGTCAATTTACGATGGGAACATTTATTAATCCGGTTACAACTCCGGCACCTCAATCGCCGAATACGACTGCGACCGGTACGTTTACAAATTGGATGAGTTTGACACCCGTTCCAAATTTTATTCAAGGAATCAGCTATCCTTTGAGTATTTATCAAATAAGTTCAACAGCAATTGTTGCCACCACTACGGGTTGGGCAAAAGTTTGGATTGACTTTAATCACAATGCAAATTTTACAGACCCGGGTGAAGAAATTTTCAGTAGTGTTTCTGATGCTACTAATTCATGGTTTCCTTCGGGTACTATAACTATTCCGCCAACTTGTTTGCCCGGTCAAACGCGCATGAGGGTTCGGTTGCAAGCTACAGGAACCGCAGCTACATTGCTTCCATGCAATACAATTACGCAAGGAGAGACGGAAGATTATTTAATTAATATTAATCCAGCCGGTCCTTACGACCCAACTATCAGCGCCATCTCCGCCCCTATCGGAAATAATTGCCCGGGCATAAATGAAACAATTTCTGCAACGGTTTGTAATTATGGTTCTTCACCCATCAATTTGGCATTGCATCCTTTTTATATTACTTATACAATACAAGGGCCTCTTGGCGTGACTACATTTATAGATACATTAAATAGTGGAACAATGCCTCCCTTTGGCTCAGTTTGTTCTACGTCAGTGGTAACACCGGTAAATATGTTTGCCGGAGGTAACTATATTATTAATGCAGTAGTGTCCTGCCCGGGGTTATCAAATAATTTTTTAAATAATGATTCGCTTGCCAATGCCATTAATATATATAATTACAGACCCACTGCAAGTCCGCCATATAATCTTTGTCAATACAGCAGTATTCCATTTGGTCAAGGTTTGGGTGTAAGTGGTTGTTCAGCTCCATTGCAAGATTCTATTACCCTTACATTTAATATAAGCCCTTGCATAGATAATATAGGAGCTACTGCAAACGGAACAGGGGTGAATGCGAATTGTGCAGACCAATATGCATGCAGTTTTGCAACAACTACGATCCCTGCACTTCCTCCCGGAGCAACGTTTGTACAACCCGCCGTGCTAACCATTACAAGTTTGTCACGAAATCCATTGGTTCTTGCAACTATCAATACACAAGTGAGGATGAATTTGTATAAATCAAACCCCGTAGGAAGCAATCTTCTTTCACCTGCCGGAAATGTATCATGTGTATTAAGTGGTGGTACACCAACCAACTATACTTATCAACGGAATATTTCCCCCGGAAATTTATCATCCATCTTCTCTTCGATAGCGGTTGGAGGAACCATGAATATTGGTTATTGGGAATCAAATCAAAACAATATTTCGCTATCCGATATTGTAACGAATGCCGGCGGAA
>JANNYV010000600.1:0-5589 GCA_031410275.1 Bacteroidota bacterium | reverse complement strand
CGCGACCCGCGCTTCGATTTTGCCGACACGCTCGAAGAGCGCCTGCTGGCGGGAGCCTGCTTCCACTCGCAGCAAACACACATCGCGGTTCTCTCTGCGATGCCGCCAGGAGCAGGGTGGAGGCGGCTTGCCAAGAAGTACCACAAGCGGTAATAATAATTCGTTTTGCATTATTGATACGGGCTGCAAACTCACTGATACCACCAAGTTTTATCCATCCTTGTTCAGCGTTCATGCGACCTCGCATACAATCGAGAATAACTTGTGGTTGTTCATAAATTTCCTTCAACATAAAATGCGGATACCCACCTTTCTCAATTTTCTCCAAATCCATTTCCAGTTTTTGGATGTAAGGCGACTTCTGAATATTGCCTAAGGTCTTAATGTCTAGTTCCCCATTTCTGTTTAATACAGCAATCTCTTCATCATTTAAATACACCACATTTTTTGTATACTCAATAATTGGCGACGCATCTGATGCAACAAAAAATTCGTCTTTACCAATACCAATAACCAATGGACTTCCTTTACGAGCCGCGACTATTTTATCCGGCTCACGTTTGTCGATGACAACAATTGCATAGGCTCCAATGACTTCATTCAATGCGACCCTTACGGCTTCTTCTATACTGAGTTTATCTTCCTTTTGAATGTCTTCAATCAGGTTTACAAGAACTTCTGTATCTGTGTCACTTTCAAAGGAATAGCCCAGTTGTATCAACTCTTGCTTTAAGGAATTATAATTTTCAATAATGCCATTATGGATGATTGCAATATTACCTGATTTTGAAAGATGAGGATGAGCATTTCTATCGCAAGGAACACCATGAGTAGCCCAACGAGTATGTCCCATTCCAATGTTCCCATGCGTATTTTTATCTTTACTGTATGCCTCTAAAATAGAAACCTTACCTTCTTTTTTTAAAATATTTAAACTGCCATTTAAAAGGGCCACACCTGCACTGTCATATCCACGGTATTCAAGTCGCTTCAATCCTTTAATTAAAATGGGATATGCTTCTTTTGAACCTATGTATGCTACGATTCCACACATTGTATTTTATGGTTTATTTATTTTTGTATAAATGACATATAACCTCGGTTTGAACTCAGGCATATTACTTCCGCTTCCTGCCAATATAGTCCGATAAGCCGCTGGCAGTCCTGAATTTACCCCCATTATTTTAAATCTAAAGGTACTATCTTTCTGCGAAATTATTTTTTGTATTGAGTAGGTCACGGTAAACTTATATTGTACATAACTTATTCCATTTATAATTACCTGTGAACGTTTGCCATCAACATAATTACTGCTGTTAAAAGCCGCGTAATCTTCTGCAACTTTATCATTATTTCCGCTAGAGTCTGTTTTAAATATTTGCAACCTCGGAATAAGCCAGTACGTACTAGTATCAGAAAATGTTTGTGATGCTGCAGTTGTAAATACTAATTCTGCTTTGTTTACAATTACATTATCCATATTGTCTAGACCGGGTATTTGAATAATATTTACTAAGCCAGGCTCATTTTGTATAAACAATAATGAATCACCCGGCGCCGAATGTGTATTGATAAAATTATTTGAAACAGTACCTGAATAATTATGTGTAATGGTATTAAATCGGTTACAATAATTAGGATCAAATGAAAATACATCCGCCACAGTATCTTGACCGCCAGTTGTATTAGGGTATCGGTAATAAATAGTCATTCTTGTTCTGTATGAATCAAAATAGCCAATGGTTTTTCCGTTAGATGAATCAGGAACAATGGCGAAACCTTTCCACCATGCAAGGTAATCAGTAAATGTAGATAATGCACCTGTAGTTCCTGAATCAACTTGTGCTTTCAAACTATCTGCAAACCAAACAGGAAGTTTAAACCGAAGTGATGGTTGTTGGCTAACTCCATTTACTTTAGGAGAATCAGTAATATTGTCAAAATTAACGTCTAAGGAAGTCATGATATCACCGGTATTGAATGAATCTTTGGTAAATTCATATTGTGCGCTATCTCGACGAAATGCTTTTAATGAACGATATACATTAAAATGCTGAATACCTGCAGAAGCATTGGTATCTCCATATGCTTGCTTAAATGGTATTGATAATATAACTGAATCAATAGTCATATTTGAAGTCCCTGTCTTAAACGTAAAATGAGGAACAGCAGGTAAGACTTCGACATGCATTGAAGCCACCGTTTTTCCAAATGACGGGTCTGCTTTGATGGTACCGCAGGCAGTAAAAAAAGTAGTCGAACTTGAAATTTGCAATCCGCTTACCTTACCTCCGGTTAAAAAAGAATCTTGATAGAGAGTATGGGTAATCAGATTAAAATTACTATCGAATGTATTTATGTTATCTACTGCAGGCACCAAGTCTTTGGGAAGTATGGTATTTTCTTTACAGCTCCAATTTGTACTAACAAGGAAGGCAACCAATGAAAAACAGATGGCCTTATTGATCGAAAATTTTGTTTTCAAATGTATGTTTTTTATTTAGCCTGCCAAGTTATTATAAAGTTCCATGATATTGGCAATATCATCTGTCGCTGAATCGAAATTTAACACTTTTTTACTACGTGTCGGCTTAATCGCTTCAATCAATTTTTTATTAATTCCTTCATCAGCAAAAATAACCGCATCTGCATTTTTAGACGCTCCGATAAACATGTCCAAATTTGACCCATTCTTATAAAGTTCTACATCTTTATCTTTTAAAGGTGTGCTGATAAGTATTTGCTTCGAGAATTCTGTTCCCATATCTTCTTTCCACATTTCCTTTGTGGCAGAAAAAACAATTTTCGAATTGGCAAATACAGGTTCCTTTTTGTAATACGATTTGATATACATGGGTATTAACCCACTCATCCAACCATGTACATGAATAATATCCGGAGGCCAACCAAACTTCTTCACTGTTTCTAAAGCTCCTTTACAAAAGAAAATGGTCCGTGCTGCATTATCGGCAAAAAAACTTCCGTCTTCTTCATGAAATGTATTCTTACGCTTGTACATATCTTCATTATCCATAAAGTAGACTTGAAGTCTCGCATTTGGAAGTGAAGCCACTTTTATCACCAAAGGATAATCAGCTTTATCTACATTAATATTAATTCCTGAAAGTCTTACAACTTCATGTAAGCGATGACGGCGTTCGTTGATAACACCAAAACGAGGCATGATGACACGAACTTCATAGCCGGTTTCGTTCGATTTCACAGCCAATGCATTCAATACTTTCGAAAACTCATTTTCTTCATTATATGGAGAGAACTCTTGTGAAATAAAAAGAATTTTTTTCTTTTGGATTACCGCCATTTAGGTTACTTTTATTGAGTATTTAGTTTATTTAGGGGTGCGAAGGTACAATAAATAATACTATTTTACTACTGTTTCGTCAATGTCAAATGTTATTAAGCACTCAATGTATCTATTTAAACGTATTTCAGACCTGCAAGCCTTCCTCATTTCAAGTAAAACAGTAATTGGTTTTGTACCTACAATGGGAGCATTGCATAAGGGGCATCTTTCTTTAATTGAAAAATCTAAACAAGAAAATGGCATGACCGTTTGCAGTATATTTATAAACCCTACTCAATTCAACGATAAAAAAGATTTTGAAAAATACCCGGTGACGCTTGAGGCAGATATTGAAAAGCTTCATCATGCCGGTACGAATGTGTTATTTTTGCCCACAGTAAATGAAATGTATCCTCTGGGAATGGAAGAAATTGTGCCATATGATATTGGGTATTTGGACACTATATTAGATGGGAAATTCCGACCGGGGCATTTTAATGGGGTATGTGCTATTGTTCATAAATTATTGAATGCCGTTCGACCAAACAGGCTTTATTTGGGTGAAAAAGATTTTCAGCAATGCCTGGTGGTGAAGCGGCTTTTAGAAATCATACAAAGCGACATTCAATTAATTACCTGCCCTACCCTTCGTGAAGAAAATGGTTTAGCAATGAGTTCGCGTAATGAACGACTTTCAACTGAGGAAAGAGAGAATGCAAAAGCTATTTATATTTCATTGCAATCTATTAAAAAAGAAATGCCAACGACCCCATTTACTGAACTTCAGAAAAAATATGTGAAGTATTTGGAAAGCTATTCCCTTGAACCCGAATATCTATTATTAGCTGATGCAAATTCTCTTGAACTATTAACAGACTTTAATTCAACAAAACAAATGGTTGTTCTGATTGCCGCAAAAATAGAAGGCATAAGGCTGATAGATAATCTGAGAATTTAGAATTGAAGGAAACTCGGATTCAATAACTTTATCATCTATATCCAAACTTCAATTTATCGAATAAGTGTTCAAAATAAAATCCTCAATTCAAATACTTTACAGAATGGTATGTTATTTCATACAAATCCCTACTTTTACAACCTTATGCAAATAGAGGTATTAAAATCTAAGATTCATAGAGTGCGAGTTACACAAGCCGACCTAAACTATATAGGCAGTGTGACCATTGATCAAAATCTGATGGAGGCTGCCGGAATGATAGAAAACGAAAAGGTTCAAATTGTCAATATCAACAATGGTGAACGACTCGAAACCTATATTATAAAAGGGAAAAGGGGAAGTGGTACCATTTGTTTAAACGGCCCGGCAGCACGCAAAGTGCAGCAAGATGATATTGTCATTATTCTTTCATATGCCATGATGGATTTTGAAGAAGCGAAAAAATTTAAGCCTACCATTATTTTCCCGACTGATAAAAACAAACTTAAATAATCATCTCTATGTCAAAAAAAATCATCAACCTGATAACGTATATCCTGATGTTTGGGTTGTGTGCATTTTTAATTTGGTATTCATTAAAAGATTTGACACCGGAACAAATTGAAAAAATTAAATTTTCTGTTAGCAAAGCAAACTACATCTTATTAATTCCAATTGTTTTTATGGGATTGTTGAGCCATTGGAGTCGGGCAATGAGATGGAAGTATTTAATGGAACCTTTGAATATGAATCCATCTATTTCAAACACTTTTTTATCGGTTATGATAGGTTATTTGGCAAACATGATTTTGTTCAGAATGGGTGAAGTTGTCAGATGTACAGTATTATCGAAATACGAAAAAATACCGGTTGATAAACTCATTGGTACTATTATTACAGAACGGGCTTTTGATATGCTCTGTTTGATCATTATTTTCTTTATCACTATTATTGTTCAGGTAGATTTAGCAAGTGAATACCTGATGACACTTGTTCATAAATACAATGAATCAAAAGGAGAAGGTCATTTCAAAGTCATATTAGCTGTACTTATTCTTTTCATTATTATCCTTTATGCATTGCGTAAACGAATTGCAAATCTTGTTTTTATACAAAAAATCAAACAAGTCGTTAAAAATATTGTGAGCGGTATCATGAGTTTTAAGCAAATGAAAAATAAAAAAGGATTTATTTTTCATACTGTACTTATTTGGTCTTTGTATTTAGGGATGATATTGCTCGGGTTTCAGAGCATACATGAAACCAATATGCTAGGTTATAAAACCGGATTGTCTGTGCTTTCATTTGGAAGTGTCGGTATGATAGTCACACCCGGCGGCATGGGCGC
>JANNYV010000599.1:0-4441 GCA_031410275.1 Bacteroidota bacterium | reverse complement strand
CAAAGCTGCCCTGGCTGCAAAATATTCAGTTGAATGTTGTCCCATTTCAATAGCTTGTTTGTAATATTCAATGGCTTTATCATCCTGATTCATATCGTCATATACTCTTCCGAAGCGATATATGTATTCCAGTTTTTCGTTTTCTTTTTTGAAGCTGTTGATCGTTTTGCTTTGCAATATTTTTAATGCCTGCTCATTATAGCCACCATCATTGAGTGAACGTGCTTTGAGTAATTCCTTGTCAGGAAATGATCCGGCCAACGCAAATTTTTGCGCTTGCTTATCAGCGTCTGATTCCGTTTTACCGCTTGTTTTTATTTTTTCCTTGTACTGATTGGCCAATATTATATTGCCTTGCATATAATAGCAATAAGCTATATTTAAGCAAGCATCTTTTACATAAAAATTACTTTTTGTTGTAGATAAAAATTGTTGAAAATGCGGTATCGAAGCCGGGTCTAAACGGCGCATTAAGGCATCACCCAATTCATAGTCTAGCATTGGAAAGGGAATATAATCTGTACCCTTATTTCTGTTAGAAAGTATATCCTCAGTGACAGCCGCTTTTTTATTATTGAGAGCAAGATTGGCTGCCATGAAGCAATAGAGCTGGTTATTTTTTATATCTAATTTATATGATGAAATAATTTGATTCGCTCCTTCAACATCATTTTCGATATAATTTTTTAAATAAATGTAATACAGAAATGATTCTTCTTTAAATGCTTGATCTTTCGAATTAATCGCGATGCGGAGGTTGGCCATACCAGTTTTCATATTCCCTTTTAGTCCGAGTATAGTTGAAATCCATTTATATCCTTTTGGAATGGTGCTGATAGCAGTTTCTTGTGCACCAATATAAATATTGTTATATGCAAAGTCGGGAAATTTTTTCTTATTCTCTTTGAATAATAAAAATGACTTTCTGAAATCCCAGGCAGCATCCCAATAATCTGTGTATTTTATTTGAATCATACTCCATTGAAAATAGAGTAGGGCTTTTGAAAATAAATAGTAGGGCGATTCCTTGTCTGCATTTTCTAAAATGGCCAATCGTTTTTCTTTAAGTGGCTTCCTTTTTTTATATTCCTCCGGGTTCTCATCAAATACTAAACTAATAAAATCTTCATAGTTGATAAGAACTAAGGGAAGAATGTTTTTTGGGTTCGATTTTAATTCTTGTATCAATATGTTTTTCCCTTGTGTGACTTTCATTGCCATAAAACTCTGATACGCAGACAAGCATTTTTCATCCATTGTAAATGTTTGCGCATTTACATGAATGTTTGAGCACGTCACTACGAACAAAAAAAGAAATTTGTATTTCACCAGAGTAAAAAAGAAATCAAAATTAAGTTATAAAAAAATAGCGTCCTATTAATAGAACGCTATCATAATTATTTTATTTGAGGATTAAATTTCGATAGAATCATTCAATTCGCTATCGACTAAAATACGACCGCAATGTTCGCATACCGTCATTTTTTTACGTAAACGAATATCTGATTGGCGTTGAGGAGGAATCACATTAAAGCAACCACCGCAAGAGTCTCTTTCTACCGGAACAACTGCTAAACCATTTTTATAATTCATGCGAATTCTGTCATAAGCTGTCAACAACCGAGGTTCAACTTCGTCAGCTGCTTTGCCTCTTTTTTTATTTAAATCAGCTTCATCCTTTTCTGTTTCCTCGGTAATTTTTTTAAGTTCTTTTTGTTTTTGAACTAGGACCACCAATTTAGCTTCAATTTGCTTTTCGGTCTGCGCCTTTTGAGCAAGGTATTCATCCTTCTCAACATTGGCGTCTTTTATTTTTTTATCACAAGCTTTTATTTCAAGCTCATTTAATTCAATCTCTTTATTTATGGCTTCAAACTCCCTACTATTTTTTACATTATTCTGCTGCTTCTCATATTTTTTAAGAAGGTCTTTCGATTCCGCTTGAATATTTTGCTTTTCCTTGATGCTGTCATCAATCACCTGAATTTCTTTATTTACTGAAGTGATGCGGGTATTATACCCTTCTATTTCATCTTCAAGGTCTTTAACTTCCATTGGAAGTTCGCCTCGTAGTTTTTTGATTTCACCAATTTTAGAATCGATACGTTGAAGTTTGCAAATAGAAACCAAACGTTCCTGTACTGAAAATTCTTTTACTGCTGCCATAATTTATAAATAATAATTTACAGGGTTTGTGATAACCGTTGTTTTAAGGACTGCGAAAGTAGGAAATTTTTTTGATAACAGTTCAGAAAATATTTCATTTGTAAATTGCTCACTTTCGTAGTGACCAATATCGGCTATCAATAAATGATTTTCAGCATCAAAGAACTCATGGTATTTAAAATCGGCTGTTACAAATACATCGGCTTTTGCATGGATAGCGTCCTTTAGCAAAAAACTCCCGGAACCGCCGCACACAGCGATTGTTGATATATTATTTCCTGATAGCTTAGTATGTCTTATGCAACTTGCCTTCATTTTTGTTTTGAGCAATTTTAAAAAATTGTTTTCACTGATTGCATTAGGCAATTTTCCAACAAGACCGGCTCCTAATGTATTATTGGGTATTTCAATATTAATCAAACCATATGCAATTTCTTCGTATGGATGTGAATTTCGTAAGGCTTTCAATACATTCCGTTCGCTATGTACCGGAAAGACGACTTCAATTTTCACTTCTTTTTCTTCATGTGGTTCATTCACTTTGCCAAGAAAGGGTTTCGCATCTCCGGAGGCTTTGAATGTTCCGAGACCAATAGAATTGAAACTACATTCTTCATAATTACCTATTTTTCCGGCACCCGCTTTATAAAGAGATTGTCTGATATTTTCTGCTTCAGAAAGTGGGGCATAGGTGTAAAGTTGTTTCAGGGTATTCTTCATTGGCGCTAATACGGTGGTATTGATTAACCCTAATCGTTGCGCTATTTTTTTATTTACTCCTTGCTCAACATTATCGAGGTTGGTATGACAAGCATAAATGGCAATGTCTTTTTTGATTGCTTTTAGGATTGTTCTTTCAACATAATTTTTCCCTGTCAGCGATTTTAATCCTTTAAAAACAATCGGATGATGTGCGATTACTAGCTGACAACCAAGTGTAATAGCTTCTTTTATTACATCTTCGGTGCAATCAAGTGTGACCAATGCTTTTTTTATTTTTCTGTTTTCATCACCTACTATCAAGCCGCTATTGTCGTAGCTTTCCTGATACATTGGTGGAGCAAACTCTTCGATACATTGTATTATTTCTAAAATGGTCGGCATAGTATAAATTTATGAAAGCCAAAGGTAAAAATAAAAGATGCATGTTTCCATACATCTTTCATTTTATACTTACGGCTATTTAGAACCCCATTATTGAATCTGGCAATTGATACTATAATTTCCAAATAAATCAGTACCTGATTTTGTGTTTTCATTACATCTGGTTTCTGCCCTGTTTCTTGTATCTTTATACGTGTATACAGAATAGTCGTTTGTGTTTGTTCCAGAGCCTGTAGTGTATGTTTTTGAACATTTGCATACATAATCTTTTTTGCATGATACCATAGTCGCTAACATAAACAAAGCGCTCGCTGTTAAAATTGTTTTTCTCATTTTATTTTTATTTAGGATACAAAGATGTCCTTCTCATGAGAAAAAACTGTTACAGCATGTTTGAAAATTGTTCTATGATTCCCACTATTAGAGAATATTGTTGAAAACGAACACAGCTATGATTCATTTAAATTTTTGAATCAAATAATAATCCTTAAGACTCCTATGCTTACAAAATCAACATGGCATCGCCATAGCTAAAGAAACGGTATTTATTTTTGATAGCGACCTTATAGGCTTCCATGGTTAAATCGAACCCCATAAATGCTGTGGTCATGATCAATAGACTTGTTTTTGGCAAATGGAAGTTTGTAATAAGAGCGTCCGTCAATGCAAACTCATGCGGAGGATAAATGAAAATATTAGTCCATCCTGATGATGGTTTAAGCATGCCTGTTGTGGTAATAGAAGATTCTACTGCGCGAATTGAAGTAGTGCCAATGGCACAAATTTTTCGTCCTTCTTCCTTAGCTTTGTTTACAATTTTGCAGGCGTAGTCTTCAACGGCATAATATTCTGCATCCATTTTGTGCTTGGTCAAATCTTCTACTTCAATAGGTCTGAATGTTCCCAATCCCGTATGTAATGTAACCTCGGCAAATCGAATTCCTTTTATTTCAAGTCGTTTGATTAGTTCTTTACTGAAATGCAATCCTGCAGTTGGAGCGGCCACAGCGCCCTCGTTTTTGGCATATACCGTTTGGTATCTATCTTTATCTGATTCTTCCGGTTTACGTTTGATGTATTTTGGTAAGGGAGTCTCACCCATATTATCCAAAATAGTTTTTAGTTCTTCATTCGTTCCGTCAAATAAAAAACGGATGGTCCGTCCACGTGA
>JANNYV010000598.1:0-1794 GCA_031410275.1 Bacteroidota bacterium | reverse complement strand
CAAGACCAGGACCTTCAACAATGGTCGAAGGATTAAAAAAATTCTATCAAATTTATGAAGGATACCAGCTCTTCTTAAAAGTGGGTACACGATAGGGCTATAGGTGGATATTTCACCCAAACTGACCCCTCATTTTGAACTCCTTTTTTTGGTTTGATATTCATTCATTTTAGACATGTATGTTTGACTAATTATTAATAATATCGGGATTACATCACCGAATAATATTATTAGTCAGCATACACCGAATTAGAAAAACTATTTTCTACAAACAAGAAACGAGGCTTCAAAATGGTCTCGTTTTTTGTATGTACTCTTGGCAGAACCTTATAGATTGAAAAATTACTACTATAAAATGATGAGTTTGTGGCAATGAAACACCTTCTTCCTCCGTCAATTTGTCCTGAAAACTATTCTTGGCAAAAAACTTGCAAGTAGTACATTTGCAAACTAAAAATACAATTTTACTATGTCTGAAACCGTGAAAGAAGTTCTTCAAGAAGAAGAAATTATGCCAAATTTAAATTCTGATGATAATGTGGCAGGAACCAATAATATGAATGACGAAATAACCAATGAAGATGATTTGAGTAAAGCGCAGGCGGAAACTGCTGATTGGAAAGATAAATATATGCGCTTGTTTGCTGAGTTTGATAATTATAAGAAGCGCTCCTTTAAAGAAAAAATGGAAGTGATTCAAACAGGAGGAAAAGATGTAATCATGAGTATGCTCGATGTTATTGATGACAGTATTCGCGCTGAAAAACAAATGGAAACAGCCACTGATATCAATGCCGTAAAAGAAGGAATGTCATTGGTATTTACTAAATTGAAAAATACATTGCAACAAAAAGGCTTAAAGGCTTTTGATAGTATCGGAGAAGAATTTGATGTTGAAAAACATGAAGCCGTAACCGAAATTCCGGCTCCATCACCTGCCATGGAAGGCAAGGTAATTGATGAGCTTCATAAAGGATATTTTCTGAATGATAAATTAATTCGTCATGCGAAAGTAGTTGTGGGGAAAACGCCGAATGCCTGAATGAAAACAATTCAGGGGTTTTTCAAAACGAAATAAATGAGGTTCTAAAACGAACAAATAAAAAATGAAAAGAGATTTCTACGAAATATTGGGTGTTACTAAAGGTGCGTCTGCTGATGAGATAAAGAAAGCATATCGCAAGGTGGCTATGCAATTTCATCCGGACAGAAACCCGGGTGATAAGGCTTCAGAAGAAAAATTTAAAGAGGCGGCCGAGGCGTATGAAGTACTCAGTGATGCTACAAAAAAACAACGTTACGACCAGTTCGGGCACGCCGGTGTTGGCGGCGCAGCCGGTGGTGGTGGCGGTTTTGGAGGAGATGGTGGAATGCGAATGGAAGATATTTTCTCAAATTTCGGTGATGTATTTGGTGAAAGTTTTTTTGGTGGCGGTGGTCAACGGGGCGGTGGCAGAAGCAGAGGAACCGGCGCAAGAGGTTCTAATCTCAGGGTAAAAGTAAAACTCAATTATGAGGAACTTTTAAAGGGCGCTCACAAAACAATCAAGGTAAAAAAATATATTAAATGCGATACCTGCAGTGGCAGTGGCGCAAAAGATAAATCATCTATTCAAACCTGTGGAACCTGTGGAGGAAATGGTCAGGTGAAACGTGTAACCAGTACGTTTCTTGGACAAATGCAAACCGTCACAACATGCCCTACTTGCAATGGCGATGGCACCATGATAGCAAATAAATGTACATCATGTAAAGGTGAAGGAAGAGTGTATGGCGATGAAACAATCAGTATAG
>JANNYV010000597.1:0-3775 GCA_031410275.1 Bacteroidota bacterium | reverse complement strand
GGCATCGAGCCACTAACAATTCTTGAAAGTATTCCTGCATAATTATCATTGACATTTGCATATCCTTCTAATGAAATGGAACCCAAGCTGCTACCACCATGACAACCGCTTTGTGTATTACAATTGGTGACAATGATAGGATATATTACAGATGAAAATTTAGTATCGCTTGTATCACATATAGCTCCATACAAACTTTCCTTATGATTATTTTTACAACTGCTGAATACAGACAAGAATACAATACATATTGAAAACACTAAGAAAACTCTTGCTACCATATTGTAAATTTTCGACAAATATATATTTTTTGTTTTTATAGTCGGCCATTGAATCGATAAAAGCGGAATAGTTAAGTTTGAATGAGGCAACTATTCTTTCTTTAACCATTTTTTAAAAACTGATGAACGTTCACTGCTAATAATAGCCTCTATGACTGTCGGCGGTTCGAGAATAAGTATAATTCTTGATTTGGATGAGGTTTGAATATCTTTTATGGATGTTGAATTGGCAATAATTTGCCTGTTCACTCTGAAAAAGTTTAAGGGATTCAACAATACTTCCAATTTATCTAATGACATATCAATCGGTGAATTTTTCCCTTCTTTATCACAAATAAAACTAAGTTTATCCTTTGAATAGAAGTAAGCAATATCATCAACTAAAATTGATTTGATTTTATTACCAAGCTTAATCACAAAACGGTCTTTATATTTCTTACCGGAAGAATTCACTAAGCTGTCTATACCAATGCTCGAATAACTATATTGTAAATTTTTAAATTTTAAAATGGCTGATTCTAATTCCTCCTTTTTAACAGGCTTCAATAAATAATCAACACTGTTCACTTTAAAGGCATCAATGGCATATTCATCATAGGCGGTGATAAAGATTACAGGACAAGTAATATTTGTTTTCTTAAAGATATCAAATCCAGAGCCGTCTGCTAAATGAATATCCATAAACATAATTTCCGGTGCTTGGTTTTTAGACAACCATTGAATAGAAGATTCAACTGAATCTAATATATTCAAGATTTCTATGGTAGGATCTACCTCTAACAATAATTTAGTTAGTCGTCGGGAAGCCGGTTTTTCGTCTTCAATAATGAGTGCTTTCATATGTTATTTTTTTATGGTTTTAAAATGGGTAATTTAATTTCAAAATAGGTTTCTGTCTTTTTTATTTCCACCGGTAATTTACTAAATAACTTAAACCTGTTTTTTATATTTTGCAACCCGATATTTTCACCGGGCTCTTTCGAAAACTTTTCATTCAGGTTGTTAGAAACTATAATATAATTTGAGTCCATCCCAATGGTAATACTTAATGGTTTTAGCAATGAAACTACATTATGCTTGATCGCATTTTCAGCCAGCAATTGCAGGGTAAGTGGCGGTATTTCAACATCTTTAATCTGTTGCTTTGAGCATTGGTTTATCATCAGCAAAGAATCGTCAAACCTCATTTTTTGTAAATACATATATTTATCAAGCAATACTAATTCTTCTTCTAAGGTCACCAAATCAACCTGACGATATGATATCAATGTACGGTAAAAATCACTAAGCATTTGTGTATACTCTATTGCCTTTTCTTTGTCTTCGTCAATCACTTGTATCAGGGTATTAAAGCTATTGAATAAAAAATGTGGACTTACCTGATGTTTTAATGTTTCGAATTCGGCGACAGCTTTTTCCTTTTCTAAACGTTGAACTCTGCTAATTCTTTTTTCTCTGAAACGAACATAATAGTAAAAGCTAACAGCAAAGGCAGTTAGCATTAGGAAAATAAACCAATTTTGTTTCCAAAAAGGATTTAAAATAGTAAACGTAAATGAATCTTCAGTTGCATTTAGAAAATCCCTGTTATTCGCACACTGCAAAATAAAATGGTAATTGCCCGGGTTTAATCTGGGAAACACAACTTCTTTGTCAATAGTTTGATTCCATTTCTCACTTAATCCTTTTAATTTATACCGAAAGTAAACCGTTTGGTCGGTATTGAAATTAGCAGAGATTTTAAATCGGAAATAATTTTCATCGGCAGAGAATTCATTTTTAGTCTTCATGCTGTTCATTTCCATCACCGATATTTCCTCGATACATGCTTGCGGTATAAAGGCAGTTTTGTATGAAGGAATAAAAAGTTCTAAAATGCCTACATTGGAGCCTATATAAACAGTTGAAAATTGATCCGTTGTAATTGAATTAGTTTCCGGGATTTGTAACAAATGCATCGATTCGAAATTGAAATGCGATACCGAAAAAGTATGAATATTAATGATATCAATTCCATTCGATGAGGCAGCTATCATAAAATCATTTTTATATTTTATGATACTTTGAATATCATTTGAAGAGAGTCCGTTTGTCAGGTTCAAATGAATAACAGAATCATCACCAAGACAATATAGCCCATCATTGTAGGCGTTAAACCACATGTGCTCCGACTTATCTTCTTCAATTGAATAAAAGACTTTTGTTTTAATATTTTTTGCTGCTGACAAATCAGAAATTTCACCATGACTGAGTTTTAAAATACCTTGACCATCTGTGGCCAACCACAAATTATTTTTACTATCTTTTTTTACCTGATAAACATAATATTTTTTCTTTTTATATTCATCTTCTAACGATTTAAATGAAACTTGCGTTGCGTTCGTCTCACTATACCAAACACCGTTTAAACTGGCAACCCATATATTTTTTTCATCACCGGTAATGTATATAATACCTGACGTTTCAACCGAACTGTCAATGGGTATTTCTGCAAATGACAAATTTGAAGTATCCACTTTATAAAGTCCTTTGCCCGAAGTGCCGACCCATAATTTCCCAACCATATCCTGATAAATAGAAATAATATCAATCATATTTCCCGGTGGTGTAATTGCAACTTTTTGATACGTATTATTAACGATATTATATTTCATCAATCCCTGATCAGGCGTAAAATAAAGTGTTTGAAAACTATCAATATGAAGGGTATGAATTTCTGAAATTGGTATTCCCCCAACAGATCGTATCATTGAAATCTGTTCGCCAAATGAAGACATAAGAATTCGATTCCCGCAATACCAAATATTCGCTTCTTTGTCGGTTTCTATTTTGCGGATAGACTTCTGACCGAGAACAGTCTCAACGAGTTTACCATTGAAATCTAACATAAAAGCCCCGTGTTCTGTAGCAATTGCTAATGAGCGGTCTAGTATTTTTAAATCATTGACTTGTGCATGATTCCAAATTGAATTATCAAATAATACAATGGATGAATCGGACAAATTAATTTTGCATATATCACCACGTTGAGTTCCACAATACACAATATTGTCTTTTTTGGCAAAACAAGTGACGAGACGATCCGGGATTTTAGCATTCATACAGCATTGTCGAATCGCTTGATTTGAATAGACAATATTAATTCCCCTGTCAGAGGATGACCATATGCTATTATCGTTATCAATAAATAGTTTGTAAATAAAATCGTCGTTCAATCCCAATTTGGTTGAATACCGGTTTATTTCATAGGGTGAAATAGTGATAAATCCATTGCCTTTCGACGCAATGCACACATAGTTATCATGAATTACAATATCAGAAATTTCAGCTTTCATATCACCGGCGAATACTAATTTTTTCGCTTCAATATGGTAGATATATATTTTACCATTCTGCGTACCTAAAATAAGAGACCCGTTGATTGAATTGATATCAGTAATATTAAGTAATAACGGAAGAGGTACACGAACTGATGTTGAATGAGTCCACTGAAA
>JANNYV010000596.1:0-4107 GCA_031410275.1 Bacteroidota bacterium | reverse complement strand
TGCCCTTCGCAGAGCCTCAGGTCGGGCTGTTCGCTGCAATCTCCCACTCAAAGAAGTGGGAGGATTTTCGCTTCCATCCCTCACGCAACTCCACATTCGAATGAATTCTAATAACTCAATAACTCGTTAACCCACTAACTTAAATCTCACTTCAACACAAACGTCTCCATAAACTTGGTTGTGAAATTTCCTTTTCTGAAATCTTCATTCTGCATCAGTTGCTGATGAAATGGAATGGTAGTTTTAATCCCTTCTATCACATATTCACTCAAGGCACGGCTCATGGTATTGATGGCTTCTTCACGTGTTTGCGCCACGGCAATAATTTTTGCAATCATCGAATCATAAAAAGGCGGAATAGTATAACCCGCGTAAATATGCGAATCAATCCGAACGCCATGTCCGCCTGGGGTGTGCAATACACTGATCCTTCCGGGTGAAGGTCTGAAATCGTTATACGGATCTTCTGCATTAATTCGGCACTCGATGGCATGCATTTTCGGTTCATAATTATTTCCCGAAATAGGTACACCACCGGCAATTTTTATTTGCTCTTTAATTAAATCATAGTTGATGACTTCCTCCGTAACGCAATGCTCAACTTGGATACGGGTATTCATTTCCATGAAGTAAAAATTGCGATGCTTGTCTACTAAAAATTCAACAGTACCAACGCCTTCATAATTGATTGAGTTGGCTGCTTTGATGGCGGCGTCTCCCATTTTTTTTCTCAACTCAGGTGTCATAAAAGGCGAAGGACTTTCCTCAACCAACTTCTGATGACGACGTTGAATAGAACAGTCGCGCTCACTCAAATGACAGGCTTTACCGTATTGGTCACCTGCAATTTGTATTTCGATATGACGAGGTTCTTCTACATATTTTTCTAAATAAATGCCATCATTTTTAAAGGACACTGCCGCTTCTGACTTGGCATTTTCGTAGGCTTTTTCTATTTCAGATTCTTTCCACACCAAACGCATTCCTTTACCTCCCCCGCCGGCTGTGGCTTTCAGAATGACAGGATACCCAATTTTCTTGGCTTGTTTTTTTGCTTCGGCAACAGATTCTATCAACCCAACTGAACCGGGTATGCAAGGAACACCGGCTTTTATCATGGTTTCCTTGGCCGTTATTTTATCACCCATTGCATTGATCATCTCAGGTGTGGGGCCAATAAATTTTGTTTTATGCTGACCGCATATTTCTGCAAACTTTGCATTCTCTGCCAAAAAACCATAACCCGGATGAATGGCATCGGCGTTTGTAATTTCTGCGGCTGCCATAATATGAGGAATATTCAAATAAGATTCAGCACTCGATGGCTTACCAATGCAAACAGCCTCATCGGCAAAACGCACATGCAAACTGTCTTTATCGGCTGTCGAATAAACCGCCACGGTAGGAATACCCATTTCTCTGCAAGTGCGAATTATACGCAATGCAATTTCTCCTCTGTTGGCTATTAATATTTTTCTAAACATGTTCTTTCAATTTGATAATTTGTGAATTTGATAATTTGAAAATGGAAGGCAATTCATTCAAATCTGATTTAAACAATTTTGAAAATAAGAGATATACTATTTTATATCATTTTCAAATTCTCTCATTTTCAAATTTTCAAATTAGTTCAGTTGTACCAAAAACAATGGCTGATCATACTCAACAGGTGAGGTATCATCGACCAATACTTTCACAATTTTACCACTTATTTCACTTTCTATTTCATTGAATAATTTCATGGCTTCTACAATACAAAGCACACTACCTTCTTTTATTTCATCACCCACATTCACAAACAATGGTTTGCCCGGACCGGATGAACGATAAAAAGTTCCTATCATAGGTGACTTAATTGTGTGTAGATTTTCTGTTGCCGCTTCTGCTATTGCCGGCGCTGCTGCTACGGGGGCGGGAGCTGCATGTATTGGTGCTGATGCTGCCATAGGGGCATGCATCATCACTTGTTTTGTACTCACCACACCATCACCTTGACGAATGGTGATTTTGAAATCGCCTTTCTCTAATTTTAATTCATTGACATTCGAATGATTGACTGCATTAATCAAATCATTTATTTCATTGATATTAAAAATGGGGGGCGGTACTTTGTCTGAAGACTTTTGCGCAACCGGTTTCACCACAGCGGATGTCACAGGTTTTTTTGAAGCTGCCTTTTTCGGGGCTGCTTTTTTCGGAGCTGCTTTTTTTGCTTTAGCCATTAGTATAAAATTTTAATGATTTAATTGTCGATAAATAAAAATTAGCTTTTTACCCTTTCTACATACTCGCCTGTTTTGGTACTGATACGAATCATTTCACCTTCATTCACAAACAAAGGTACGTTTACAGTGGCACCAGTTTCTATAGTTGCAGGTTTCAAGGTACGGGTGGCAGTATCGCCTTTCATGCCGGGCTCACTATAAGTTACCAATACATCTATTTTATCCGGGAGTTCAACACCAATCGGTAAATCCGTTTCGCCGTTCATCAGTACCATTACTTCTTGTCCGTCTTTTAAAAACTGAGGTGCATTCACCAAATTTTCGGCCACGGTAATTTGTTCGAACGTTTCATTGTCCATAAAACTATAACCGGTTTCATCTTTATAAAGATATTGATATGTTTTCTTTTCTATTCGTACAGGAAAAATTGTTTCACCACTATTCCATGTTTGTTCAATGGTTCGGTTGTTGTCAACGCCTTTTAATTTTGCCCATACTTTTGCGGCTGCACGGGCGGTTTTATTTTGCCCAAAATCTACTACTGAATAAAGGCTACCATCTAATTTGATGATTAAGCCTGATCGCATGTCTGCTGTTGTTGCCATAAATTATTAAATCTATATTTTTTGTAGAGGCAAATATATATACTTAAACCTGATTATTTAGAAAACAAAGTGGCATAAATAAAATGAGATTTTATTAAATGTTAATAACTAAAAGATTTATACATAGCCTCAATATTAATATGACTTAAAAAAGCTATTAATATACCTTTGCCCACGATGAAAAAAAGTTTAGACACACTGAACTGCCTTGAAGGTGAAATGATTTTGATAGATAAGCCCTACGGCTGGACTTCCTTCGGGGTTGTGGCACAAATAAAAAAATGGACCAAAGCAAAAATAGGACATGCAGGTACATTAGATCCTTTGGCAAGCGGCTTGGTTATTTGTTGCACAGGTAAGTGGACAAAAAAATTGACAGCCTTAATTGGGTTAAAAAAAGAATACACCGCCATAATTCAATTAGGCGAGGTAACTCCAACCTATGATTTGGAAAGTTTACCGCAAGACAAAAAAGATATTTCGAATATTACAGACGAGATGATACATGAAGCGGTCAAATCATTTACCGGAGAAATTACGCAATTCCCTCCCATACATTCGGCCATTAAACAAGAAGGCAAACCGGTATACGAATTAGCCAGACAAGGGAAAGAAGTGATTATGAAAAGCCGTGTTGTTACCATCAGCCGTTTTAGTATTACAAAAATTGACTTGCCTGAAATACATGTTGATATTGAATGTAGCAGTGGGACTTATATTCGTTCGATTGCCAATGACCTTGGTGCAGCACTTGGTTGCGGTGGTTATTTGAAAATGTTGCGACGCGCTTCGATCGGTGAATATAAAATTGAAGATGCTTTTTCGATGGACGAAATGAAAGACTATTACGGAAGCGGAATGAATGTGAGAATGATAGTGCCGAAAGTGTAAGTTGTAAGTGGAGAGAAAGCTAGATTACATGAAACTTATTAAATAGTTCAAATAAAATAATACAAGCAATCAGTTAGACGTACCCCAAAGCGCCATTGTGTTTTAAATGATGAGTTCACAAAGGCTACCTATCCTATAGGATAAATTATGCTTATGAAAAGGTGTAGAATATTTCTCCTAAAAGTACCAAATACTGTTATGCTAGTTGATTATGAATATTTTATTACATTTGAAGGTGCGGATATTAGTATGTTATCGGCAACCTTTGGGCGACAGTGCTAACATCAAACTGACTGCAAGAAATGAACAGTGAAACAATTTTCGGACAAGCCGTGTTTGCCATCCTTCGCAAAAGCAAAAGAGAAGCAACGCCACCCACAAGCCAA
>JANNYV010000595.1:0-9649 GCA_031410275.1 Bacteroidota bacterium | reverse complement strand
GAAATGACGGGATTTTTTTTGCCCCCGAATTTAACCGTTCTCACCTCAACTGTGTCGGCGGGGACCCTTTCATCATTCTCGTTGCCGCAGAGTGATTCAATGAGACACGAACAACGACGATAGTAGACACAGCCTATAAAGAACATATGGCTTATGAAGGCACGGCCTTCGAAGAGGTTTTTTTTATTTACAGCTATTGGCATTCGGATCATTATTGATTTTTTAGTAGTTTTACAACATGCGTATTCTCCTTTTGCTTTTCCTTATGTTCGTAGCCACAAGGATTTCCTATACACAAACACTATTGGTGCCTTACAGAGTAGGGCATCTCTTTGGTTTAGCCGATACGAATGGCATCATCAAAGTAAAACCGGAATTCAATTCATTGAGTACATTCAAAATGCCAAAGTATGCTTTCACCTTTTCTAAAGTCATTCGATCATTCACACAGAAATATAAACAGGGTGGCGAAAGAACCATAGCGAAAAAAACCTGCGGTATTATTGATAAAGGGAAGAAAATTATTGAAACTGATTTATGTGATGAGTTCGATTATTTATCCAATGCCTTTATCATTGGTCATGCACGACAAGGCTTTTTAAGAGAGAATACAAAAGGAATCTTTACAGACAGCGGTGTATTATATAAATTAAAAGACAAGGAAGAATACGAATATTATGATACCAGATGGGATTGTAAGTTCCTGTTTAATATGAAAGGAGAAAATTTATTTCCTGATGGAGTAAGACGTATCATACCCGTAGATATGATCGGTGATAAAAGCAAGGATCTGTATGAGTATGTATTGTTTGTTGTACAGGATTTTGAAGAACGGGCGAGCCTTGTAGAGTTTGATGTTAAAAAAGCTATGTTTAAGCAATGGTTACTAAAGGATAAATTTAATATAAGCCAGGCCTCTGATCATTCACATAGAGGGATGTTGGCGGTTTGGGAGAATAGTAAATACGATACTCCAACATATTATCAAGTGGTTCATGGTGACAATGGTTTTGAATTAAAGGCACAATTGCCGGTACAATCACCTAATACTAATTATCATGACGAGATGGTTATGGAACCTCCTGTGGAGGTTATGGAATCTTATGGTATGATTGGAGAACCACCTATGCCGGTTGAGGATGTAAAAAAATCTCCGGTGTATATTAATATCAGTCATACAATATCCAAGGAAACTACGACATATACATTTTCTCAAACCATGCAGAACAGCGCATCAAGTAAGATCTATTCTAAACAACATGATAATATTGATACGGCTGTTGTAATGCGATTTTATAATCGCTTTACAAGTCCCGGGAAAGACAGTATCTTTGCGCTGGAGTCAACTATTTTTTATAAATCAAATCATAAGTATGGTTTTATGAGTAGTGATACAAACCATATGATCTTGTACGATAGTATTTTGATTTTCAAAAATTCCTCTTGTCATAATCTCTCTCCCATTATGATGGTCATGAGAAGCAGTAATGGAAGGAACAAATTTGGTCTCATAGATATTTTGCATCATGTGCTCTTACCAGTTGATTATGATTCTATCGTTTTTCAAAAGGATAACTATAAGCAACAAAGAACCGAAGGCATATTGAAATCTTATGATCTGAAAACAGCAACCGTGTTAGCCTATAAAAATAATCATGCTTCCATTTTTACAAACTTTGATTCGTTGGTTACTTCTACCACGTATGATAGCATTACTTATAATCAGAATTTTGGATCCTTTACCACTGAGGCATTTATTTTAAAAAAAGGAAAGGTTTATGATCTGTTGCTCGAATATGGGAGTCAGGTGAAATACTACGTTTTACATTTACCCTATAAACCTAGCTTTATGCAAAGTTCATTTAACAGGTTCGACAATTTTGATTTGATTGGTTTGGATGATGAGAAAGGAAACTTTTTATGTTATGCGACTATGGGTGGCAAGGTTTTGTATAGAGAGAAAGAGTAAATGAAGAACGATAAGTTATACATAATATATTATAGCACACAGTATAAATTTGTGCATTGATAAATATTTCAGGGTCCCCGTGCAGAATGATGAATTGAGACAAATAATACTCGGGGGCAAAAAAATCATGTACATTTTTATGCTCTATAAAGTAGAATACAGTCTTTGCGAAAAAATAAATTATTGAATTCCGATCGTTACCTGTTGTGATTTTGCATTCTCATCCTTCACAATAACATGGTATATACCTTTGGCGCAATCATTTAATTCCATTTTGTTGAACGAAATATAATTGGTACCCGCTTCAAGATTAGTGGGCTTATTATAAACAGGTAAACCAATTTCGTTTAAAATAATAACACTAAGCGTTTGTTTTGTAGCAACATGAATAGCTAAGGTACTTTGTTCAACAACAGGGTTCGGAAATATTTCCATTTGAAATAAATTTCGATTTGTATTATGAACGGCTAAAGGATACTTGGTAATTCTAACACTGTCCATGACCACATTAGTTAAAGGTTTGTCGTTGGCATCAACAGGTACTAAACCAATTGCTTGTACAACAGAAAATCCTGAAATTACAGTTCCAAAGCAGGGGTAATTTGGATTTAAAAAAACGTTATCAACCAAGTTAATAAAAAATTGACTTGTACCGGTATTCGGACCACTATTCGCCATTGAAATTGTTTTTTGTACATTACTCACAACAGGCGTTAGCTCATCAATGATAGTCACACCTGAGCCTCCTGTTCCTGTGCCGGTTGGGTCGCCTGCTTGAATGACGAAGCCGCTAACAACTCTATGAAATATAATACCATCATAGAATTTGTTATTTACTAGATCAACAAAATTGGTGGTTGTAATGGGTCTTTTAAATAGCTCCATCGTAGCGACAAAATTTCCTTTGGATGTATAAAAGGTAACTTCAGTTTGAGCTTTTAATGTAAAGGCTGAAAAAATAGTAAGAATCGTGTAAAGTAAAATTGGTTTCATTTGATTTATATTTATGTAATGATAAGTATTTTGAGGAACAAAGTGAAATGTTTCACTTACTGTAAAGAATGATAAGATTGAAAACTAGATTTTCAGCGACCCTGAAGTTTGGGAATGACAGTAGCGGCTGAATGAACTTTTAAACACGAAGTTTGAAAGCAATTGCATAATTTATAAATCAAGATGGTATAACATAATTTCCCCGGAACTCAGTAATTTACTATCTGAAGTTGTAAGTTTGTATTTAAACTTTCATTATGCTTGATCAAAATCAAATTAGTCTTTTCTTTTCCTTTTTAGAGCAAAGCCTTGCCTCCAATACATTTGTGAAACTTTCGTTTGGGAATTATAAAGGCACAGAAGATGGATTGAAAAATTTGTATATAAAAAAAGTATTAATCAAAGAAGAGGAAAAACTTAGTTTTACTTACCGGTATAAAACCCGTGATATTGTAAAAAATTATTCAGAGAATTTAGGAATAGGAATGATTAAAAGTCAATTGGGAGATAGCTTTTTAGTAGCAAATTTATTTACAACTGAAGAAGATTTGCAGTTAGAAATAGTAGCCGATCATAAAATTGTATTGCGAAAGACGCAGGCAAATCATAAAGCACTTCCTGATTTAGGTCATGACAGAAATAAAAAACGACATATCGTTTCCGGTGGACAAAGCTATCTTCATGATCTTCAAATTACAAATGCTGAAGGACAAGTGATGAAGCATGCACAGGATAAGTATAAACAAATAAATCATTATATCGAATTACTGCGTGTGATGCTGAATGAATTGCCTAAGCATGAAAGGGTAGAGGTCGTAGACATGGGGTCGGGAAAAGGCTATCTCACTTTTGCATTATATGATTATTTGACCAATACACTACAACTTAATGCCTCAGTGACCGGAGTAGAATATCGAACAGATTTGGTAACTCTTTGTAATGAGATTGCAGTAAAGAATAATTTTTCGAATCTCCGATTTGTAGAAGGAAGTATTGAACAATATGATTGCAAGGATGCGAATATATTAATTGCCTTACACGCTTGTGATACTGCAACAGATGATGCCATCTATAAAGGAATTACTGCAAATGCAGATTTAATAGTTGTTGCGCCTTGTTGTCACAAACAAATACGTAACGAAATAGAGAAGAATAAAAAAAGTAATGCCGTTGATTTTATTACACAACATGGAATTTATTTAGAGCGACAAGCCGAAATGGTAACAGATAGTATTCGGGCATTGATACTGGAATATTATGGATATAAGACCAAGGTTTTTGAATTTATTTCAGAAGCACATACTCCAAAAAATGTGATGATAACCGGAGAACGGGGGAGAACAGATAGTATGAGGAAAGATAAAATTTTACAGGAATTAAAGGAAGCAAAAGAGTTTTTCGGAATTAAGAAACATTATTTAGAAGTACTGCTAGGGATGTAAGTTTTAGGTATTCATCATTCATTTATGTGCAAATAAAACATAGAAGAACGATTCACTTATAAAACCACATTCGTTAATATAGCCACTCAACTTGTTAAGGCGCGAACCCGCTAACTAGATAACCTGCCTTCTATGGATGCACAGAAAAAATAAAGCTACTGATATTTGTTTCTATAACCGGGCTATCCAGTAAATCAACATTACCATCACCATTTATATCAGCTGAAAGGTACCCAAACCCAAAATCATTTATATCAGTTTCTAACAAAGCTGCATCCAGTAAATCAATATTTTCATCATGATTTAAATCACCTGAATGAATTGCAAACACAGTTCCTGTGCCAGACATATCGGCCTGATTATTTCCGTATGCCTTTGAAATTTGATTGCTGAAATCATAATTAAATTGTGCAAGAATACTCACAGGGTTTGCACTCCATGTTTCTATTCCATTCCGATGTTTGATAACAATGTAACAATTTGTTCCCACGATTGAAGGTGAATAAAAATAGCAAGGCATGGTTCCATTTGTTTGAAGAATGCCAATACAGGATGCAGCAAGAGGATAGCCTACACTATCTTTATGTAATTCAACAGTTACACTGTCAACATCTGTCGGAAGGTTGAAATGCCCTTGATTGACTATCACAGCCGTCATATTTTGTATACCTGAATAATATCCTTCCATAAATAATTTTAAATTTAATAATGCAGCCGGGCAATTTGTTATCAATGCAGTCCCGCTTGCGGTTTGTCCACTGTTATCTGAAACTGTAATAGAATAAGTGCCTGCAGTTGCATTTAATAATGAACCATTAAATCCATTGCTCCAGAAATAATTATAAGGTGCTTCTCCGCCAATAACATAAGCGAACGCTGAGCCTGTGGTATTTCCATTTGTACAAGCAGGTACTGTTCGTGTTACTATTTTCATTTCACCTATTTTAAAGTGGGCTTCATTATCATCATAGGTATATTCTAATATGCTAGAGTTTACAATTCGCCCTATAATAGTTGTTTGATTATCGTCAACTACCCATGGTATACTAAACGCCATGCTATCATGAGCTGCAATACTTAGATGCTGCATGCCGAGTTGCACAGTGTCTAAAAAATTATTGACATAAAATAATTGCACATCGGCAGCGCAAGCAAGGTCTCCATTATTCCCAATTCTTGCGTTGATATTCATAGTTGACTTTTCGAGTGGGGTTAATGTATTTGAATTGAATACCTGGAAATATAAATTGGCAGACTCGCCAACTACAACAGCTCGAGTGGCTTCGTTATTTAATTCGTTTGTTTCTACTACTTGATTATCTGCATCAATGATAGCACGTATCACATGCACACCTACAAGTGAAGATGACCATGAAGTGGGAATGGCAAAAGTAGTATTCCCACCATGCACCAAACCTCCAACAGGATAAATGCTATCTAATGGTGTATTGTCGACAATGACTTTCAATTTCATTGTATTGTTGATATTCGAAGCACCGATATTTTCATACGTTACATTCATGGTGATATTTTCGTTCGGGGCAGGATTTAATTTTGAGGGTGAAATATGTTGCGATAAAATCCGCATGTCCGGTAAGCTTGTCACATTCACAGTTTTTACCAACACATTATTTGTTTCATTACATTCTGCAAATTGATTGTCAGGATCTGTGGTCATTGTAAATGTATAAGTACCTGTTTGCGGAAATGCAAAGTTGATTGGTAAGGTTACACCTCCTGGGCAATAACAGGTTTGCTTTACATTATACATGGTAGCATTTCCTAAATCGATGGTTCCTGCTAAACCCGGTCCGCTCACTCGAAATTTTACATTCAACGTATCAGCATCATACATATAAGAAGAGTGTACGCCAACAGAGAGATACACAGCTTGGTTGACTAAATACGTATAGTCCCAAAAATTGTTTGAGCAAAAAGGAACGGGCTGAAAGTCCCAACACATCTGACCGGCAATTGAATTATTGGCTTCATTTAATTCGTCAATCAAATTTAACGGATCGGCAGTGACTGTAAGAATAGTTCCTGAGGGTGCAGGAGCAGAAATAATTTTTGAAATATTGACTGATGCACCCGGAGATAAATTTACAGATTCAATGTCATTATACACGCCACCGCTTGATAAGGCATACCGAATTGTAAGATTACCGTTATAAGCTAGATTGCCATTATTATGCAATTTTGTTTTAATAGTTACATTACTTCCTTGTGTATAATTCCCATCAACTGATTCTACATTAAAATCTTCACAGGAAGAAAACGCAAAATCAGGTTTACAGGCAATGACTGTGATTGAGTAAGTGGCATTATTATTCAATTCATTTAATTCTACTACTTCATTAATTGGGTAATCGGCAAATAACTCAAACGTATAATTACCTACTGAAGAAGGGATGAATGGAATCGAAAATCCTGTTTGATTACCGGGAGCATATTGCACCGGTTGTATATTGGCAATTGCTTGATTGATGGTATTAATTAGGGTACCATTTAGTTTTACATTAATACGGCAATTAAAAGGACCGGTGGCAACACCACCATAATTATACAAGCCAAAACCGGCACTCGAAATACCACATTGATAATGAATTCCTGTCGGTCCTGACACAGGTACTATATCCGGAAGCGGAGGAAGTATATTAATCACTTCACATGATGCGTTATTCCCTTCTACACATTCATTTTGTATATACGTGGCATCAATATATGCACAAATACTATATTGACCGGTTGTATTAAATGTAATAGTAAATGGGACTGAATATGTCGCATTATGCACTAATGCTGGAACACTGATTTGACTACTAATAACCGGAGTGCCGCCTGATTGTGCAACACTTACTATCGTTGGGATGGATGTGGTGTTGCCAATATTTTTAACAAAGATGCTTCCAGTAATCGAGTTGCCTTGCACCACACTATTGGTTGAGACAATGACATCAGTGATTAAATCGGGAAGTTGACACGTGGTCACAATAAGTGGAGGTAATATTTCAAATTGAGAATTGAAATTTCCGGTTAATGTATAATCGGTGCAGGTTCCTTGCACATGATAAATTCCGGGCGCTACTGGCTTTGGAAATGAGTATGAATAATTCCCGGCTGAATTTGTATATGTCGTAAAACTTGCACCCGTTTCGACAACTATAAATGAAACAGTTGCCCCGGCAACGCTCGAATCAAGTAGAGGAACTGCAGTGCCTGTATAATGAGCACTACCACTAACCGTCGCATAACTTCCACCTGATGCGTATGATACAGCAGGGCTGGCATAGGAAGTTGTAAGAATACTTCCCGGTAAATTATAATTGCCATTGATATAAGGTCGAAGGGCAACATTATCCAATTCATTTGATTCATTAATCGCATTCGTATAATCAACTATTACCTGCATCGGGTGCCATGAGGGAGTTGCAATGGTTGTAAAATTCCAACTGATAGTGGTAGTTGAATGTGGCGCAAGATTTGAAATCGTGATATTGGGATAAATTGTGTTCACATCATATTGATCAATAAGATGAACTACAAAATTTTGTGCTGCATAATCCGACACATTATGAATATCTGCACTGACCGTCATCGGTGATGAAACAGCAGGGTTTGGAATGCTAAAGGAAATATCATTTGCGAAAATTTCAAGATCAGGTCTGATCAATACATCCGGGTAATTGTATGGACCAAAGTTGCTTCCGCAAGCTGCCACATTTGTTTGTATCAATGTCTTCCAATTTGTTCCGGTTGGTAATCCATTAATGTTGGCAATATATTTTTTGCCGTCTACAGTATTCACATCGTTGATATCGTCTTCGGTCATAAACACTGTTCTGTCATTTGCATTATTATAAATGCCATTGCCTTCATAATCGAGTATGACACGTGGAAATGTTACAGATGGAAAGGCACCGGTAGCATCTTTATAAATCACTTCAAAATTGAATGTGGTATACGAATCACCATTGTCAGGTGATATAACGGCTGATGAATAGTTCCCTGTTCCTGTATATTCGAAATGCTGATAGTTTGGATAAATGTTGGCATTATTATCATTGCAATCTCCTGTGGTGGAAGTCAGTTCAAAAGCCGCAAATCCGTTAAGAGGCCTTGCACATTGAATTGTGAATAGGCCTGTTCCGTAATGATCGTGATCGGTATCTGTATACCAAATTTGGTTTGGATGCTCTACAGAATCGGCATCATTGCAATCTGTGTTGTTGAGTACATAATTTACGGGTTGAGAATAAGCAACCAAACTATCTAAAGGATTTCCATATCCATCTCCATCTACATCATGGAAATAAGGAACTAACAATAAACTGCCCGCTAAAATATATTCCGTATTCTGACCGGTTACAATTAAGGTATTGGAATCTGTGTTTAAAACGGCTAATGAATTTGTCCATGAGGTCGCTGCATTATTTGTCCGTTTGTATAAAACGAGTGAGTTTTCATTTACAAAATTTCCCGAACCTGCATAATGATACCGTGCCGTATAGGCAGGTGTAACAGCATTCGCAACAAACACTCCAAAGTAACCAAGGTTAGATGATAAAGAATCAATACCGGCAATTGTATTCGGGTTTTCTGTAACATTATATACATGCAATCCGGCGGCAGTGCCACTTGTTATAGTAGCTGTAAAATCGCCAAGTAATGTACTCACAAGATTTACATTACTTGTTGAGCCCGAATAATTATTTGCACTACTATTCCCGACAGAAGCACCACTAGTTATTCGAGTCGGTCCATTAACTAAGATTCCATTTTTTGCGTTTGATGAAACATCATAGGTAGTAGTTCCTGAACTTTCATCAAAATTATAATATAGCATTAAATTGCCTATAGCCAAATCAATAGCATTCAGTTTTCGGCACATACCTTCACGAATTTGAGCTTCTGTTAATGCGGTATTATAAATTCTGATTTCATCCATATCCATGTTTGCAAATTCACCGGCACTATGTCTACCACCAATACGCCACGAGGTTGGCATAGCAACCGTTGTTACTGTTGATGAATAAGCTTGCACACCGTTTTTATAAATTTTGAAATTGCTTCCATTTCGCACAAAGGCTAGGTGTGTCCATATGTTTGTACCAATATTGGTAACAGCCGTGTTCCAACCACCCATATAATATTCAATATCACCGGTACTTGATTTAGCCGTTTCAAAGGCATCACCGCTTGTGCTTGTAATTCTGTCGAATGGTGCATCATTACCTGTGTTCCG
>JANNYV010000594.1:0-2588 GCA_031410275.1 Bacteroidota bacterium | reverse complement strand
CCATGGCCACAAGGAGAATACTATCATTGGTATCAAGACTTTGAAGGTCTTGATGAAAGTAACCGATGCTCAGTGTTTTACTTCTGTTTACCTGACCATTCGAGACAGCATATTCGCCGATCAAAATTTTGAGCAAGGTGGATTTGCCGGTTCCATTCGGACCAATGAGACCAATTCGTTCATTTAAATAAATATGCCACGAGGCATTGTCGAGTATTTTACGTGCACCAAATTCGAAGGTGACATTATTGAGAGATAAAAGCATGTATAAAAATAATTTGCAAAAATGGACGTTTTAAGTTTAGAATTCTATATTTTTTCAACTATTTTTACCACAGTGATAAAGAATGTTATACTCATTGCATTGATTGCCTTGCTTTTAGGGAGTTGTACAAAGCAACATGAGCCGGTTATTATTCCTTCTCAAAATCCGTTTGAGGTAATGCCTGTGCGTTTTCAGCAAAATGTATTATTGGAATATTTTTCGGATGAAACACAAGCTGCGACAGTAGAGAATGGGATGTATGTAGAGGCATTAAAGGTGAATTATCCGCACCGCTTATTTGCGGCAAATTTTCATAACAACGACTTTCTGACAACCTCTTATACAACTCATGTGGCCAATTTACTCGGTGGTTTAATCAATACGTCGAAAGGTGCAGTCAACAGAACCGCTGGCAAACAAACCATAGGAAGCGAAGATGGTCTTGTATTACTCTCGCCGAATAATTGGGATTTTGAAATTGCTAAGCAATTAAACAAAGGCGATGCCTCCCTTTCGATTGCGTTAGAAACCGGTGTCAATGAAACGAATGTTGGCTTTATCAATGTGTATGTGGCACATAAAAAGGCATTGCCTGCAGATACACGATTGGTCCTTTATTTATTGGAAGATAATATTGAACCTGTTTTTCAGCAAGGAAATATTCCTACATTTAAACATAGTAATGTGTTGAAAAATGTGTTGACTTCTTTTGAGGGCGACAGTATTGATTTAAATACAGCAAGTGAAAAAGGAATTATTCAGAAGGCCTCATTCACTTCCATTAATTTGGGTGATTACAATGTTGCCAATTTAAAAGTCATTGCTTTCATTTATACAAGTGATGCTGATTTCAGAAAGAGACAAATTCTGAATGTACAGGAAGCAGGTTTTTATGGGTTGCATTATTGGGATGTAACACAAGATTGAATGGTATAATGTCGTGTCTTGCCCATTAAGTAATTATTCGTATTTTTGATTAAAAAAATACTATGAAAGCAGCCATTAATATAGATTTAAGTTTTGACCAAGTGTTGACCTTGGTTAAACAACTTCCAACTCGTGATAAAATAAAATTGACGAAAGAGTTGGAGAAAGATGGCATTGAAACCAAGCTATCACGACTATTAAAAACCTTTCGAACGAATGAGTTGAGTTTGGATACCATAAATAAGGAAGTCGAAATTGTTAGACAAAGCATTTATGAAGGGCAAAAGCATTAAAGTCATATTTGACACGAATGTTTGGATAAGTTTTCTTATAGGTAAGCGTTTAGGTTCGATTAAAAATCATATTGCTGATGATCAAATTAAAATCATTATAACCCCTCAATTAATGACAGAAATCAGAACCGTAACGACAAGGCCAAGATTGAAAAAATATTTTCCTGTAGAAAGTGTAAATGAATTGATTGATCTTCTTGAAACTATTGCTGAAAATATTGAAGTGATACCAACACATTTTATCAACCGTGATCCTAAAGATAATTTTTTATTAGACTTGATAGATTTTTCTAAAGCTGATTATTTGGTAACCGGAGACAAGGACTTATTAGTCCATAATCCATTTAAAACAGCGACAATTTTATCTCCTGCAAATTTTGAAGAGTTATTTAAGGTGGAATGAACAATTGCCTAATATTTTTATACACATGTAATATCATCCGGATGGCTATTACCCTTTAATTTCTTTACTGAATAGCAAGAATGATTTTACAATTTAATTGAAACAAAGGGATAAAAAATAGTTACCGTATCAGCGTAATATCACCTTTATAAATTTTTTGACCGCAAGTAAACCGGGCTTTGATATAATAATAATAAGTGCCTTGTTCTGCATACACACCTTTGTAGTTTCCGTTCCAACAATCCCAAATTTGTGTGGTCGAAAATACCACCTCGCCCCAACGGTTGCAAATCAAAAATTGTAATTCCTCTACATCTTTCCAATACGTAATGCCAAAGCAATCATTTAGTCCATCATTGTTTGGTGTAAAGGCATTGGCTATAAAATAACCGCCATCTTGTGATTTTTCAACTTCAATATGGGTGGTAATAATACTGTCGCAACCGGCGGCATTGACCAATGTGTCGATATATATTCCGGCGTCTGTATATATATGATTATTAACCACCACTTGATTGCCTTTACAAAGATGTAAAAATTGTTCATACGCATTCGAATGTATGATACTCAGGTTGAGTGTTATAATACTGTCACATCCGTTAGCGTTTGTCAAAGTTTGTGTAAAGGTTCCACTTTGATTATAGGTTTGTCCATTGAGTGTAAATGAATTGCAAGAAGTTTGATTTGTCAATGCAGATGT